>JAAVBR010000001.1 GCA_014802705.1 bacterium
GTCGGGATGATGATCCAGCGTTGCCATAAATGGCGCCAAAAAAGAAAACAATACATGGACCAGGCACGCCAAACCGCCGATGCGATTGAACGCGAACGCCTGATGCAGGCCGCCGAACACTATGGTCGCATTGTGGCCGCCGAACAGGGCAAGATTGATTCCCAACGCGCCCCGGGGGACAAAGGCGCCACCACCGCCATCGCCAATCCCGATAACGCGACGGATGATGCATCGGACGAAGAAGACGGGTTTGCGGATTTCGTCACAAACCTGAAATAAATCACGTTTTAATTGTTGAAATCCGACTTTGTTTTGTTATCCTGTACGGCATAAGGAAAGTTGCAGCCATGGATAACAATTACACAGTTTTGGCCCGTAAATATCGCAGCCAAGATTTTCAATCACTGATCGGCCAAGATGTCTTGGTCAAAACATTGACGACCGCCATCAACACGTCGCGCATTGCGCACGCCTATATCTTTACCGGGATTCGCGGCACGGGGAAAACCAGTACCGCGCGTATTCTGGCCAAGGCGTTGAACTGTCTGTCGGGGGATGCGGCGACCGCAACGCCGTGCGGTGTGTGTGAAAACTGTCGCGCGATTGCGGCCGGCCAACACATTGACGTGATGGAAATCGACGCGGCGTCGCATACGGGCGTGGACAATATGCGCGATATTTTGGATGCGGCGCAATACCGGCCCACCAACGGCCGGTACAAGGTCTATATTATTGACGAAGTTCACATGTTATCCACGTCGGCGTTTAATGCGCTGCTGAAAACACTGGAAGAACCGCCGGCCCATGTTATCTTTATCTTGGCGACCACCGAAATCCGCAAGGTTCCCGTTACCATCCTGTCCCGGTGCCAGCGTTTCGACCTGGTTCGGGTGCCGGTGGAAACATTGAAAAAACATTTTGAATGGATCGCGGGCCAGGAACAGATTGAACTGTCCGATGCGGCGAACGAATTGTTGGCGCGCGCCGCCGACGGGTCGGTCCGTGACGGATTGTCCCTGTTAGACCAGGCCATTGCCCAAACAGGCGGCCACGTGGACGAAGCCGCGGTGTTGAGCATGCTGAAACGCGCCGACCGCGGGGTGGTGATGGACTTTATGCGCACATTGCTGTCGGGCGACACGGCGGCGGCGTTGGATATGGCGGACCAGATTTATACCAACGGGGCGGATTTGGCCATGTTGCTGACCGACATGATGGAATGGACCCATTGGGCCACCCGTATGCACCCGGCCCTGCGCGCGGGGGACGCGACATCGTCGCCCTATACCGCCGACGGCCGCGAACAAATCCGTGATATTATCAAAGATGTGACGTTAAACACCCTGTCCCGTATTTGGCAGGTGATGGTGGCCGCCGCCCCGGAAATGCAGGCGGCGGGTAATCCGAAACAATGCTTTGATATGTTGATTGTGCGGTTGATGAACATTGCGGATATTCCCGCGATTCCCGAATTGTTAAAGCAGCATGCCGCCCATCCGGCGCCGACCCCGGCGCCCGCACGGCCTGCGGCCGCCGCATCCCCCGCACCGGCAACGCCGGCACCATCGGCCGCGCCCGCGGCTGCCCCCGCGCCGGCCCCGGAAATGCCCGCGGCCGCCGCCCCGGTGGCCCCCGATCCGATGGCGGGCCCTGCGCCCCAATCGGACGTTGCGCCCCAGGATACCGCCATCACATCGGCGGCGGAACTGGGCAATGCGTTACAGGCGGCACGGGAAATCCTGCTCTATTCTTATTACAGCAGTAACATAGAGGTTTCGGAAATTTCGGACGCCCATATCAAATATTTTGATCGCAAGGGGGAGGCGGACTTTGCCCCGAAATTGGCGGCGTGGTTACAGCAACAGACCGGTGTGGCCTGGACCCTGGAACGCATTGCGCAATCCGAACACCATCAAACGATGACCGAACAGAAAAACCAAGAACTTCAGGCCGACCCCTTGGTTGCCAGCGCCATGTCTTTGTTTGCCGACGCGACGATCGTTGGGGTGACCAAATAATCAAACCGGGGGGATAAATCATGCGACATGAATCGGGACGATCCTTGATCGAAGTTATCGGTGTCTTGGCCATTGCGGCCATTATGACATCGCTCGCCATCACCATGTTTTCGACCATTCGTCATCGCCAAATTCGGACGGTGGCCGCCGCCGACCTGGCCCAGGTGGTCAAAAACGTCCGCCTGTTGATGGGCGCGCGCGGGGATTATACGGGCCTGTCGGTGGATTATTTGGTCAAGGCCGGGGCCCTGCGCAACACGCACGCGCCGATCGGCAACGCATGGACCGTCACCAGTGGGACCGATCGCCAAACCTTTGTCATCACCCTGATGGGATTGAGCGAGGGGGAATGTGATTTCTTTGTTGCTGCGCCCCCGACCTGGGCCAGTTTGTTGCGTGTCAACGGTGCCGACGTTGTGGACGGGGAAACGGTCTATTGCCTGACGTCGCCCAATAATCAGATTGCATTTGTGGCCGAATAATGATACGACGCGCGGGGATTTTTTTCTTGTGCCTGATGTGCGGTGCCTGCGGCGGGTATCACAGCCCGGCGCGTTCCACATGGCCGACATATTTGGCCGGCGCGTCCATGACCGATATGACGGACGCCGCCCGCGTGGCCAAGCGGCCCGTGTACCTGGGGGCCGGCGGTCGCCTGGTGGGGGATGTGGTGGCCGCCGCCCAATATGGTAACAAGGCAGACGCCGACAACGCCGCCGCGGTGTCGTATATGTCGGGGCTGGAAATGGCGCTGTATGATGCCCTGCGCAAGCCCGGCATTTCGGTCCAGCGGGCCGGCACCGACGTCGTGGTGATTTTGGTGCGCGACGCGATTATGGAATTGGACGTGCCCGACATTTCGGCGACCGGTGATGACACCCTGAAAACCATTGCCCAGATTTTGCGCAAATATGATGCGACCTTTATCGAAATTGCAGGATATACCGACGCCATGCGGGATACGTCGGCGGCGCATCGGCTGTCCCTGGATATGGCGTCCCGCGTGGGCGTCCATTTGACGCAGCATAAGATCAACACCGCGCGATTGTTTATTGTGGGCCGCGGCGCGTCGCGTCCCATTGCCGCCCAGGATGATATTGGGCGCCTGACCAATCGGCGGGTGGAAATTCGGATTGCGCCGGCCCGTTGATGGGGCGGCGGCGGGCGACAACTTTCGCCTTTGCATTTCCAATTTTTATTGCTATACTTTTTTCAACCAAAACCAAAGGAAGGATACAATGGCAAACAAGAACACATCGGCGCCGGTGGCCCCGGCGGCAAAACAGTACGCAAAATATGGCATTATCGCGGCCGTGGTGATCGCGGTGGCGGCGGCCGGCATCTGGGCGGTGTCGCGCACCCATTCGTCGGGCGCGACGGTGGCGCAATCGTTGGAAACCGTGTCGGCGGATGCGGCGACGGCGGCGGAACTGCGCGTGGCGGTGATTCGGATGGACGCCATCCAATCGGACGCGGCGGCGTTAAAAGACCTGCGCAAGCAAAAGGAAGCGTTTGAAAGCAAACTGCGTGACGAATTGACCCGCGAACAAAAGGCCCTGGAAAAAGAAAAGGCGGAAATTGAAAAGTCCCAGGATGTCCTGTCCCAGGATGCCCTGCAACGTCGCGTGATGGATTATCAAAAACGCGTGACGGCCCTGCAACGGGATTTGACCGAACGGGCACAGAGCATTGATATCGCGTTCCAAAACGCCCTGAACGAAGTGCAATCCAAGCACCTGGATCCGGTGATCGAAGGCATTATTGCGAAAAAGAATCTGTCCCTGGTGATTGACGGGCGCTTTGCGCGCATCGGGCAAAAGGCCACCAACCTGGACATCACGAATGATGTGATTACGGCCCTGGACAAGAAAGTCAAGACGGTCAAAATGGCCACCCCCAAAGGGTTCTAAAAAAAATCCCCCGGAAACCGGGGGATTTTTTTAGGTATTATAAATGATAGTCGACCCGGTCCCGTGCGAACAGGATTCGTGTGGCTGGCCCCAGGTGGGGGGAGGGTCATCACAAGGGGCCGTTTTCTGTCCGCGGATCTTACTTTTTCCCTTTATTCGTATGGGGCTTTGTGTTATAATAAAGTCATAAATAACGGAGTGAGTCGATGTTTTTCATACAAAAAACACTTGGATTTATGGCGGTTTTGATGGCCACAACGGCGGCCGGCGCGGTGACGGCGCGGCCCAGTATGGTGACGACGCCCGGGTCGCGGATGCCGACCATGGCGGCCTATTTAAACGGTCTGACATCGACGACGGTCAGTGGGGGCACATCCGGATCCACGGCATATTTGGAAAACGCCGAATGCATTGAAAACTATACCTCCTGTCTAAAGGGGAATGATGTTTGTGGTTCGGATTTTGCCGAATGCACGAACAAATCGCTGTTCTTTTCCAAGCGGCCGCTGTGCACATCGGTCTTGATGCAGTGTTCGGCGTCCGGGATTCAAGACCTGTTTGGCGTTGCCGATCAACGGCAATTTGCGAACAAAGACGCCAATGGGGAATACGTCTATCCCTTGGCGGGCAGTGTTCTGGGCCAATTGATCGAGGCATCGTATCTGGCCAACCGTTATGATACATCGACCTGTGTGAAACGCTATACATCGTGCCTGCAAAAGACCGACGTGTGTGGGGCGGACTTTGAATTGTGCACCGATGATACGGAATTTAAAAAGCAAAAATTGTTCTGTGAATCCACCCTGGCGCGGTGCGAATCTGATGGGATCAAAGAATTATTTGGCACCACCAGCACCAGCAGTGCCCCGTTAAACGGCAGCCGTCTGCGCATCATGATTGACGAAGGGCTGGAATTGGCGTCGGTGAACGCGATCAATACCTGTTTCCGGGTGGCGGATCAGTGTATTTTGAATGCGTGTGCCGCGAACCCCTATAAGTGTAAAGAAGGCGCCGATCTGAATGTGTCCGGTTTGGTGGATGCCCTGAATGCCCAAGACAAGGGCGAGGATGCCAAAAAAGTTTCGGATGCGTGGGGACAATTGAGCCGTAATGACGTCGCGGGCTTTATCCGCAACGCGTGCCAGGATACCATCGGCGGAAACAGATTCTGTTATATGACGGCGAACAATGGCAAAGCGCCGACGCAGGCCAATTTGCTGGATGAAGATAATCGCAATGACGTGTTCAGCGATTTGTACAGTAAACGTATGAACAACGCCATGGGGGTCAAGATTGACCAATTGATCGAAAACTTTGACAACAAAACCAAACAACGTTGCCAGGATACGGTCATCCAATGCGCGATGTCCAGTTGCGGCGGCGGGTCGGGCTTGGCATGCTATAACATTGCGACGAAGGCCACGAACAGCAACGCGGATAATTTCGATGTGGATATTACCCGCGCGGAAAGCAGTATTAAATCAGGCTGTGCCGTCATTGTGAACGAAGACACCAGTTGCAAGTACGCCATGGCGACATTGGATTCGACAACCGGTCTGTTGAGTTTTGCGACCGACAGTCTGTTTGAAAAAATCTTTACCGCGCCCAGCACCACCGCGGGATCCGATCCGCTGGGGGTTGTGGGGGCGTTGAATCGCCGCCTGGCCCAGAATTTCAGCCCGGTTGCCATGGATAACCTGACGCTGCAATGTCAAAACGCGGCCAAGACCTGTGCCCGTAATGTCTGTGGCGAAGATTATGAAAATTGCTATCGCAACCGCATGGATATTTATTCCGGTTTGACCAACACCAGCGACGGCAGTTATGATAAATCCATGAACAAGGTTGGTGGCGTGTTGGATCGCACCATTATCACGGGGCTGTGTCTGGAATCGATGAAGGCCAATACACTCTGTGCCGAATTGATTCGGGCCAAGGCCTATTCATCGAATGCGGCCGTGACCGATGGGGGCGCGGTGTGGGGGTCGGCCAATACCGTGCGTGACGCATGGGTCAATACCGGTTCGACCGGGTTGATTGGATCGTCCAGCCTGACCAAGACCTGTTCTGCGGATGGTGGGGTGGTGGCCGAAAGTTTGCCAGCCACGGCGGATTGCGGTTCTTCGTTTACCTATACGGATGAAAATAATCAAGAACAAACGGTGACATATAATTCAACGCCGGTCAATGAAAGCATGTATGCCCAGAATTTGGCGGCCCAGAATATCTTTCAGGCGGCGATTTCAGAATTGGAAATCGCAGCCCAGGGGGCGTATAACGCCAAACTGACCCAACAGATGAACAGATGTTTGTCGTCCAATAATGGGGGGATTGTCGGGAACAATGAAAACGGGTCGACGTTTATGTGGGCGCGGTTAAAAAGCGCCACGGTCCCGTCGAATTATACGATCGCGGGTCTGAAGGAAAACCAATTTGAACGCAGCAGTGAACTGTACGGGTCGTTCTGTCGTGTGCGGGTGTCGTTGACATCGAATGACAAAAATATCCAAGACAGAATTACGCAAGGGAACAAAACATGGGGAACCGCGTATTTTGCGGCGGGCGATGCCTTTACCTGTGGCAGCTGGATTCCGAAAAGCGAATTAGAGGCGCTGACCCAGCAAGTTGCCAAAGATGCCACCCAAGACATGGAAGAACGGCAAAAGCGCGAACGCCGCCTGATGAGCTGGATCGGCGCCAGTGCCCTGGCGGTTGGCGGCGGTGTCCTGGGCAACCAGATGCAGCAGGGCAATATCCTGGGGGGCTTGACAGGGAAAACGGGCAAGAAGGAACTGGATAAGGATTTCACGGCAGAAAAAGCCAATTGTATCAGTAATGCAGGGAATGCCGAAGCGGCAGCCGGGGCCACGGATCGTCTTACAAATTACACCAGAGTCTCTGCCTTTGAGGCAAATATGGCCGTCGCCAAACAGTCCGCAAAAGCGATGGGGCTCAATGTTGGTGGTATTGAGGAAAGTACCTTGGCTACAGAATGGAGAGATGCAATGGGGAAATTGGCCAGTGCCACCACCGAACCAGATAAAACAACCTCCAATGCCACCGCCGAAAAAGCTGCCGCGGCTGCCGTTGCGGCTGCCGTAAAGTTGAAGGGGCTTTGCCAGGGGCAAAAAGCCAAAACGGATGCTGATGGCAATGTCGTAAATACGAAAAAGAGCACCTATCTGGGGACGGGGTTGACTGCGCTGACGACAGGGGCGCTGGGGTATCTGGCGATAAACAAGATTGCCCGGAGCGTCCAAGATGGTACCCTGGACAAGGCCGAGCAGGCAGCCAAGGAAGAATGGATGGATGAAATCGGCAATCACATCAAGTGCGTCATCGGGTCTGAAGAGGTTGGATCGTACGGTGATATCATCAGCACCAGCATGTAATAAAAAATCCCGGGCACGGCCCGGGATTTTTTTAGTTATAAGTTATAAAAGGGTAATCCCCCTTGGGCCCCCGGTTCCAGAAACGAAACGTTTCTGGCGCCGGGGGCCACGCGGCCGCAAGCACGGCGCCGAAATTCCCCCTTCGCGGCCCCGTTGGGACCCAGCGGGAGGGTTCCCGACACCCCGCCGGTTTCACCGGCCCCCCTCTTGTACATGAGGGGAACTTAGCACCGTTTTTCATTTCGCCATAAAGCATCGTCATCCCTGCGAAGGCAGGGATCCACTGTGATCTGTGATATTCAAATTTTAACTCTCAAGCACTCTATAAAATTTAAAGCCCTGTGCTTTAGGTTAGTAGTCCCTATTCCCGCCGCCGCGGGAATGACAAGAGTAGAGTTCTTAAGTTCCAAGTATTAGAACACACCAGAACACAATGGATCCCGACCACGTACCACCCACGCAAACCTTGTTTGCGCGGGGCCCGGTCGCCGGGATGACGGTGCTTTATGATGGAATTCAAACCGTTGCCCCGGGGACAGATACAAAAATAAAAATGCGCCCCAGGCGCATTTATATTCTTGGCAGTCCCAACGGGAATTGAACCCGTGTTTTCAGAATGAGAATCTGACGTCCTGACCTCTAGACGATGGGACCAAAACGATGACGCGTTTTTATCATAACACCCCCAATCGGGTTTTGCATTATCTTTTTATCATAAAAAATATGAATTTTTTGATAAAATAGGACTTGAATTTAAATTTATTAAAATATATAATCATTCACGTTTTTAATAAAAACACGGCTTTTCACGCCGCTAATCATAAAGGAAAAGAATATGTCCCGCAAGGAATTTGTTCGTCTGTTGGAAGAAAATATTCTGGTGATGGATCGTATGGCGGATCGCGTCCGCCATCAGAGCAGTGCCTTTGATATCCCGCGTCAGCAATTGATTGTCTTGGTCCGATTGCATCATGGGGCACCGGCACGGTTAAAGGATATTGCCCGGCGTGAAAACATGTCGGCACCGAATCTTTGCGCGGCGTTTCGCAAATTGGAACGCGGTGGTTTGGTGACCCGTATGGTGGACGATGTCGATCGGCGCAATACGTGGTATCAGTGCACGCCGGCCGGGGACAAGATTGCCCGGGCGGCCATGGAAAAGTTTCGTGACAAGTTAGAGGGCCTGTTCGAAGGGATTTCGGCCGCCGACGAAGAAAAATTGACGGTCGCCCTGAAGACGATGGCACAAGTTTTGAAAAATATGGAGTCTGTTCAAAATGCTTAAATATAAATGTGGGGTGCTGGTGGCGCTGATGGGGGGAATGTGTGCCCAAAACGCCATGGCGTTGGATTTATCCCTGGCGACGGCGACGGATATGATTATCGCCGAATCCCAGGATTTAAAAAAGGCCGATGCCAATGTGCAAAAGGCCCAGGCCCAATTGAGTGCGGTCAACGCCAATCGTTGGTTTAAATTGGATGCGTCGGCCACGTACATGAATATGATCAATGTGGAAAAACCGTTCAAGGCCACGGGCTTTGATTTGCCGCCGGCGTTGGGGGGATTGATTTCCGAAACGTTAAAGGGGCAATCGGTTCATATCGAAGTGCCGGATAATATCTTGATGGTGGGGCTGTCGGCCAGCCAACCGATTTACACGTTTGGTAAAATCGGCAATGCGGTCAAAAGCGTGAAATCCGCCATTGGAATTTCCGAATCCAGTCGTGAATTGACCCGGCGGGCGGTGCGCTATGGCGCGGCCGAAATTTATTGGACCGCCAAAATGACCGACGATATTGTGAAAATTGCCAAGTCTGATTTACAGGCGGCCCGCGACGCGCGGCGCAATTTGACGGCGTCGGCGCGTGCCAATCGCAGCAACCTGGTCAAAATTGAATCCGATATCGCGACCAAGGAAATCAATCTGTCGGATGCCGAATTTAATCGGGATACCGCGCATCGGATGTTAAAAATCCTGGCTGGGATTGATGTGGATGAAAAATTGGTGTTGACCGATGAATTCCCCACAAAATTTGCCGCCATGGATGCCAAGACACTGACGCGCAATCCCCAATGGGATATCCTGGGGGCCCAGGCCGCCATGTACGAGGCCCAGGCGCGTGCCGCGCGGGCGGAACATTTGCCGACCCTGGCGGCGATGGCGTCCTATGACTTTATGGCGATGGGGCCCGAATATGATACGATGTTTGAAAAATCCGGTTCCCAATCGGCGTATTGGGGATTGGCCCTGCAGATGCCGATCTTTACCGGGGGGGCCACACGTGCCAACGCCACCATCAGCGCCATGGATGCCGAGGCCGCGCGTCAAGACCTGGATAAATCCAAAAAGATGATCACAGAAGAATACGATAACGCGGTTGAAAAATACAATCATTTGCGCGGGAATTTAAAGACCCTGCAAAACGCGCGTGATTTGGCCGCCAAAACGTACGAATTTTCGCGTCAACGCTTTGCCGCCGGCCAGACGTCGGCCGTTGAATTGGCCGAAGTGTCCGCGGGGCTGTATCAATTGGATATGGCGTTGTTGAATGCCAAATACAATATTTTGATGTCGGCCGAATCCATTAAAAAATTGGGGGAATAAAAAATGAGTGATACGAAAAATATGTTCCAGCGCTGGGGGGCGGGCCTGAAAACGCCGCGGGCCAAACGCCGGATTTATGTGCTGTTGTGTTTAATGTTGGCGGGGTGGTTTGTGTTTCGCTTTCAAATGATCGCGGTGGAAAACGCGCGGGTGGTCTTTAACCCGACGCGGTATGCCGCCGAAAACGGCATTCCGGTCCAGGTGATCACCATGCAATCGGCGCCGGGCGTTTTGTATGAACCCATTTCGGTCAAAAATAACCGGGCGACGGTGTCCGCCGAACGTCGGGATCATTTCCAGGCCGGGCAAAAAGTCGGGACAGGGACCATTCGGTCGGTGGCGCGTCAAATCGATTTGGATACGGGGATGTACACCGTGCGCACCCAGGGGGTGAGTGACGGGCTGCATTTCGCCGAAACCCAGGCGACGGGGTATTTTGTGCCGACCGATGCGTTGAACAACGATCGGGTGTTTGTGGTGCGTGATGGCCGGGCCGTGGCCCGCCCTGTGATTGTCGCACGGCGTGACGCCACCCAGGCGTTGGTGACGCGCGGCCTGCGGGATGGGGATATGGTGATTGTGTCCCGTGTCCAGGACGGCCAAAAAATTCAGGTTCACAAATAAGATTTGGAATAGGAGCAAGTGATGTTAGACTTTTTCGTACGCAGACCGATCACCACATTGATGTTCGTGTTGTTCTGGGTGGTGTTGGGGGTGGTATCGTTCCCCAAAATGAATATCGAACGGACACCGTCGTTGGACTTTCCGATGGTGACGGCGACCTTTGTGTATCCGGGGGCCCAGCCGTCTGAAATCGAATCCCAGGTCATTAAAAAGGCCGAAGATGCCATTGCGGAGGTTGCCGGCCTGAAAAAAATCACGTCCCAGGCGTTTGAAAACGGCGGGTATGTGATGGCGGAATTTAACCTGGGGGTCAATGTGAACGACAAGGCGTCTGAGGTGAAAACCAAAATCGATGCCATTGCGTCCGAATTCCCCGATGCGTTAAAGCAGCCGGTGGTTGAAAAATTAAACCCGTTACAGGAATCGGTCGTGGATATTGTTCTGCGTGGGGCCGATGCCCGTGATTTGGAAGAATACATCGATGATGTGTTGAGTACGAAAATCACCGCCATCAATGGTGTGGCCAGTGTGTCGGTGTTCGGCGGTCGCGAACGCGCGGTGCGGGTTCAGATGGATCCGGAACTGATGGCGGCGCGCGGGGTCACGATTATGGATATTATTTCCGCCCTGGGCAGCAAGAATTTAAACGTTCCCGGCGGAAAGATTGAACGGACCGCCGCGTCGTCCAACGTGCGCTTTATCGGTGAATTTGCCAATATCGCCGAAATCGAAAATCAACAGGTGGTCACCGCCGAAGGGCAAAAGTTCCGCATTGCGGATGTCGCGACCGTTATCGATGACGCCCGTGATATTGAAACCGGGGCCCGTTATAACGGCGAAAACGTCGTGATTGCGTCTGTGGTCAAATCGTCGGACGGGAACGCCATGAAAATTTCCAAGGCTTTGCGGGGACGTCTGCCGGCGTTGACGGCGGATATGCAGACGCGATTCCCCGGGGCCGAAATGCAGATTGTGTCGGATTCGTCGACGTCTGTTGCCGATGAAACGTACAGCACCATTTGGGGGATTGTTCTGGGGATTATCTTTACGGTGTTGGTGTTGTTGGTCTTTACGCGTAACTGGCGGTCAACCATTATCGCCGGGGCGGTGATTCCGGCATCCCTGTTGGCCGGGTTCTTCTTTATGGATGGATCGGGCTTTACCATCAATGCCATGACGCTGTTGGCGTATTCGTCGGCGTTGGGGACATTGGTGTCCAATGCGATTATTTTGATTGAATCGGCGTTGGGGGAAATGCGCAATGGGAAAAATCCCCAACGCGCGGCCGTCGATGGCACCAAAAAGGTTGCGGTGTCCATTCTGGCCGGTGTTGGGACCAACGTTGTGGTGTTCTTGCCCTTGGCCTTTATGGGGGGAATTGCGGGGCAATTTATGTCCCAATTTGGGATGACGGTGGTGTATTTGACGCTGTTGTCGTTGATGTTCTCGTTCACGTTGGCGCCCATGATGATCGCCCAGTTTTTGCGCATCAAAGAACCCAAAGTCAAAAAGGGGGATATCAAATCCACGCCGGTCGTGGACAAGACGCCGTTGCGGTCTTGGTTTGATTATCAGTTCCGTCACCCCGGTCGCGTGGTGTTGGGGGCGTTTGTGATCTTGATTGCGTCTGCCCAATTGATGAAGTTTGTGGGGAATGAATTTTCGCCGTCATCCGATACGGACGAAATCACCATCACGGCCCGGGCACCCATGGGGGCGACGTATGAAAAGTCTGAATCCATCGTGGTTGCCATCGAAGAAACATTGGGCGAATTCCCGGATGTGGTGGCGACAACCGCCAAAATTGGGGAACGCGGTCTGCAAAATATCACGATCAAGGTGGAATTGGCCGAATTGGGTAATCCGCGTCAAACGTCGGACAAAGAACTGGCGCGGCAGATGTTGCCGAAACTGGCCCAGATTCCGGATGCCGAAATCCAGATCAAGACAGGGTCCGGCATGTCGGCCAGTCAATCGTCGGATTTGGTCTTGAACATCTATGGCGAAGATGATGCGGTGCGCGACGCGTACGCGGCCCAGGTTCTGGATATGATCAATCAGATTCCAGAGGTTCAGACGGCCGTTCTGGCGGTCTTGGCCCCGAATAATGAAATTCAGTTTGTTCCCGATCAGGAAAAAATGAGTTTCTGGGGTGTTCAAAATGCCTATGCCGGGGCGACGTTGCGTGCGGCGCTGTACGGTAATGACGATTACAAGTACAAAGAAAATGGCAATGAATATCCGATTGTGGTGGAATTTGCCAAACCCTTTAAGAATGACGCCTTGTTCGACAATATGTATGTCAATTCGCAAAAGGGGATGGTAGCGTTAAGTCAATTGGGGAACGTCAATGTTTTGCCGGCGACGCCCAACATCAACCGGTTGGATAAAAACCGGATTACCGAAATTGACATCAATATCGGTAAATCCACCATGGGACCGGTCCAAACCAAAATTCAGGCGGGCCTGGATGCCATGGATTGGCAGCCGGGGTACCACGCGTCGTTTGCCGGGATGGCCGAAACCCAGGATGAAACCACCGGCGAAATCGGCCAGGCCTTTATGTTGGCGACGATTTTGACGTTCATGTTGCTGGCGGCGATTCTGAATTCGTTGCTGCATCCGTTGACCATTGCGACGTCCATTGTCACCAGTTTTGCCGGCGTGTTCGTGATCTTGTTCCTGTCGGGGGCATCGACGAACGTGGGCGCGATGATGGCGTTCGTGATGTTGGTGGGGCTGGTGGTGAACAACAATATTTTGGTGTTGGAACCGACCATCAAACGCATCCAAGAAGGCGCGGTGCCGCGTGTGGCCCTGTGGACCGAATTGACGGATAAAAAGAACATGGTGTTGATGACATCCATTGCGATTATTACCGGGATGTTGCCCCAGATGTGGAGCACCGATGGCATGAAGGTCGCCATGGCCGCCGTGATGATCGGGGGGATGTTGGCGTCCCTGATCTGGACATTCACGTTGACACCGGCCCTGTTCTTTATGCTGGAAGGTTTGCGTACCCGGATGCATTGGAAACATCGGAAAAAGGGCAAGAAAGCCAAATAAAAAATTCCCGGGAATTTTCCCGGGATTTTTATTTGGTATAGTAACAGGTGGGGGTGGTGATGGTGCCACTGCCCGATGCGTCAGAAAACGACGTTGTGGATGCGGTCTTAAAGCACTGGGTAATACTGGTCGCNCCNGCGTTGGACGTGCCCCCGGGGGGACATGNCAGGCAAGANCCGTTCGACATGTATTTACCCGCCGCGCATGAATTTGGAACACAGGTTGAATAGACATCGCCCCCGTCCTGTGGATCGAAAGTTGCGGTACTAAACGNGTAACCGGGATCACAAGCCGTGCAATTNACATAGGTTCCATGAGAACAAACATAGACCGAGGATGCCATGGNGCAGCCNATTACCAGGGAATCTTGGCCGCTGGGNGGATGGGAAACACAGTCGGCCCAGCCCCAGGTCGGTAATAGAAAACAGATTGTCCCTAAAAAAATATCACGTTTTCGCAATTTTATCCCCCTTGTGTTCAAGAAAACCGCCAGAACAAGGCGGTTGGAGGTTAGCGACTATCATGTAAATAGTTGATGGTATTTTTTGAATTATTCCCATCCCTCCAACCGAATGGTTGGAGATGAAAGATGCATACAGCACGTCTGTATGCCTACGTACATGAAGGGTCGCTAAACCCCGTTGCCGGAACANCCGACAACATTTGCATTGTATCAACAAGAGNNCTGGGTTGCAAGCAAAAGCGTTGCCATGGGGGCGACCCGTGTGGTCTTATTTTTTGCCCGTGCGGGATACACGTTTNCCGGCCGATTTTAAAATCTGGTTTTCCAGGGCCAGGATATGGTTTTCCTTTTCACGTACCACGCCGATTAAACGATTGTTTTCCGACGCCANTGACGCCACCCGCGATTGCGTGTCGGCCAACAGTGTCGTGATGCGTTTGTTGCGCCGGTAATTGATCGCGGTGGTCAATGCCACACCAAACAGCGTGCCGCCCACGCCACTTAAGATATCATAAAGGGTATCGATCAAAGCCATGGTCCCATGATAACAAAAATGCGCCATACGGCGCATCAGGATCATTTTCCGCGGGCCACGCGGCATCCGGTCTGGCGATCCACCCAGACCGCTTCGTCCGCGATGTCCATGACCGGCATATCGGACAGACTGTCCGAATACGACCGCACGATGCGCGGCACCAATTTGTTGTCACGCGCCCAGGGCTCGGCGGCAATCACCTTGTTCGGCCCCCAGCACAGAAATTTATATTTCCAGGGCCGCGCCGCATCCATCTGGGAACAGAGAACCGCGTCAAATTTCATATCGCGCACCAATGCCGGGATTAAATAATCCGGCCCCGCCGATACCAAGATCACGCGGCGTCCCGCGTCGCGTTCGGCGCGAACCTGGTCTGCGGCCCAACCAAAGCGTTGTGTGCGATGTTGCCGGATAAAGTCCGGGGCCAAGCGTTTGACCATATCTGCGGTTAAAAAGCGGCGCATGGTTTGCCGCCACCAAATGCCCCGGGGATTGAATTGTTTGCCAACCCACGCCGCCAGTATCATGGGGATAAACAGCCAGGGCCGCACGCTGCGTGTGAAACAATATTTACCAAAGGCCATATTGCTGTCGCCGGCGGACAGGGTGCCGTCAAAATCAAAAATAACCACATCAACTTTCTGTAACATAAATTTATTCCTTTGTTCGTTGCGCCGGATTATAACATGCCCAAATCCGGGGTGCAAATTTTTAATCTTCGCCGAAATCCATATCGCGCAGTTTTTCCGCCCGCGGCGTAATCTTTTTGATCGATGTCTGGATTTGTTCCAGGTCGGTTGCCGTNTGGGCAAAGTGCGCGCCCAATTTCCCGGCCCGNTCGTCCAGCCGCCCCAGATCCGTCAGCAACANNTCCAATTCGCGCCGAATTTGGGCCGCCACGCGTTTGATCTTGATATCCGACAAAACCGCCCGGATGGTGTTCAGCGTCGCCCACAGGGTGGATGGCGACACGATAAAGACTTTGCGCCGCGCGGCATAATCAATCGTGCCCGGAAAATCGCGATGCAATGTTTCAAAGATNGATTCTGATGCGATAAACATCATGGCCGATTCCGCCGTGCGNCCCGGGATGATATACTTGTCGGCAATGGCGTCGATATGTTTGCGTACGTCCAATTCAAATTGCTTGGCGGCGCCGTCGTCCTGGCCGATGCGGGCGAAACTTTCCAGGGGGAATTTGCTGTCGATCACCATGTCGCCCGGCGGATAGGGCAGGCGGATAATACAATCGGGCCGCACGCCGGTTTCCAAGACACTTTGGAACGCATAGGTGTCGGGTGTCATAATATCCGACACGATGTCTTCCAATTGGCGTTCGCCGAATGTGCCGCGGGCCTGTTTGTTGCCCATTAAAATATTTTTAAAATTGGCGATGTCGCCACTGATGGTTTTTAAATCCGCCGCATTTTGCGCCAGTGCCCCCAGGCGTTCCGCCAGGCGTTCGCGCAGGCGGGCGTTGTCTTCGCGCAGGGCCGATAAATCCACCGTCGCGGGGCGCATCAGCAACGCCACCAACAGCACGATGATAATCCCCAGCAATCCCAAAAAAATATAAGTTGTCATTTCCTAATCCTTTGCTAAGATTTATTATAAGAGGAAAAACGGATGTTGCAAATGAAACTTTGCGGCGATTTGGTCCTGCGTGAAACGTGTACGCCGGTGGATCAGATCACGCCGGAACTGTTGGATAAAATGGATGAAATGGTGCGCATGATGCGCGACCAGAGTGGCGTTGGCCTGGCCGCGCCCCAGGTGGGCGACACGCGCCGATTCTTGGTCATGATGACGCCCGATGACGAAACGGTGTATCGCATGATTAATCCGCGTATCACGTCATACAGCGCGGACACCGCGGTGATCGAGGAAGGATGCCTGTCCGTCCTGGGGCCCGACAATTTGCCGGTGTTTGCGAATGTCGCGCGGCCGGCAAGCGTCACGGTCGAATGGACGGACGAGGCGGGCACCCATCGCGTGGCCGAAATGACGGGTCTGGCGGCGCGGATTGTGCAACATGAAACGGATCATTTGGACGGGAAATTGTTTATCGACTATCTGTCGCCGGTCAAACGCGAAATGGTCATGCGCAAGGTACGGAAGCATAAGTCATGAAGACTGTGATCATGAACTTGCGGCCCGGACCATTGGCGAAAATCAAAAGTGGGACAAAGGTATACGAACTGCGTCTGTATGATGATAAGCGGCGGACCATTGCGGTCGGTGATGAAATTGTCTTTAATGCCGGGGATGATGTTTGCCGGGTACAGGTAACCGGTCTGGTGATTGCGCCGACGTTTCGGGATTTGTTTGATATAATTCCGATGAATCTGTGCGGATATGTCGACGGGGACGGGTATACAGCCGAACACAATGGGATGGATGAATTTTATCCCGTATCCGAACAATTGAAACAGGCCGTTGTGGCCATAAGGGTAAAGAGAAAATGAAACTGGTTCTGATGGGCACGAACGATTTCGTGGTCCCGATTTTTGAAGGCCTGCGTGCGGCGGGGCATGACATTATCGCGGTCTATACCGCCGCGCCGGCGGTACAGGGACGCAAGCGCATTTTGACGCCGAGTCCTGTGCACGCTTGGGCGGATGCGCATGGTATTCCGGTCTGTCACCGCGCGCGCGATTTTAATCATAAACCCGATTTTACGGTGGTCGTATCCTATGGCGAAATGCTGCGGGACAATGTCTTGTCCGCGGCGCCGTGTATCAATATTCACCCGAGTAGTTTGCCCCAATACCGCGGGCCGTCGCCGATCAAGACCGCGATTTATAATGGGGACACCGCGTCGGCCGTCTGTCTGATGGCGGTGACGCCCGAATGTGACGCGGGGGATGTCTTTATGCGCCGGCCGTTTGATATTGGGGAAAACGACACCAACACGGATATAGAGGCCAAGGTTTCCCAAATCGGTCGCGACATGTTGATGGATTATCTGAAGGCGCCGGGGGACTTTCCGGCGGTGCCGCAGACGGGCACGCCGACATTTACGCGCAAATTTACCGGGGCCGACGAAATCATCGATTGGACGCGTGCGTCGCGCGATATTCATAATCAGGTGCGGGCCCTGGGGGGCGGTCGCACCAAAATCAACGGCGTGGACGTCAAGATCTTGGAAACGCGGATGCGGGGTGGGGAACTGGATATCCGGCGCGTGCAACCCGCCGGGAAAAAGCCGATGGATTGGGCCAGTTTCGTCAACGGTCAACATGGCGCCGATATCCGGATGGGCGTATGATACAGGAAACCAAGAAATGACCAAAAAGGCCTTTGTTTTAAACGAACATCATCAATGCGGGGATTGTATTTATTGGGCCCAGCGGGGGTGTTATATCGTTTGCATATGGACGCCGTGGGTATCGGTGGTATGGCCCAAGGTTTTCCCGCATGTGCCGCAGACCATTCAATTAAAAAACCGGGCGTGTGAACATTTGCAGTTGCGCCTGGATCAAGAGATGCCCAAAACCAGATGACGCGTTATAAAATAAATCTTGAATATGATGGCACGGACCTGATCGGGTGGCAGGAAAATCGCCAGGGCCCGTCGGTGCAATCCATTTTGATGGATGCGGCGGAAAAGTTCTGTGGTGTGCGGCCGGACTTTGTGGCGGCCGGGCGGACGGATGCCGGGGTGCATGCCATGTGCATGACGGCGCATGTGGATTTGGACGGCACGTGGGATGCCGACACCGTCATGCGGGCCATGAATTTTTATTTAACGGGGCGGCCCGTTGTGATTTTGGATGCGGCCGTGGTGGGGGACGCGTTTCATGCGCGGTTTTCATGTGTGGCGCGGCATTATCGGTATGTGATTTTAAATCGCCGGGCGGCGGGCGCGGTCCTGGATAAAAACCGGGTGTGGTGGGTGCCGCGTGAATTGAACGTGGATGCCATGCGGGCGGCGGCGGCGCGATTGATCGGGATGCATGATTTTACCAGTTTTCGCGCATCGCAATGCCAGGCCAAAAGCCCCGTCAAGACCCTGGATAAAATTGACATTTATCGCGACGGCGATCGCGTCATTGTGGACGTGTCGGCGCGATCGTTCCTGCACCACATGGTGCGCAATATTGTCGGGACCTTGGTCGAAATTGGTTTGGGCAAACCGTATGATATCGACGCCATCCTGGCCGCGCGGGCGCGATCGGCGGCCGGGCCCACGGCGCCGGCGGCGGGCTTGTACTTTATGGGCGCGGATTATGCCAATGACGCCGCGCCGGTGTCATACGCACCCGGCCATCGGGGGTAATAACAAAGCCGCCGCGTAAAATCTTGTGCGCGCATGCGGGCGCCGTCACACGAAAATATGTCACAATATAATCCACCGATGGATCCCGGCACAGGGCCCCGATGTGCTGCATCGTGGGTACAAATTTCTGGACATAGACCGCGCGCCATTTGGGCGTTTCAATTTGGCATAGGCCACCGGGGCATGAACGGCGCGCGTTGGGCGTGCCGATCGGTTCACGATTGATCTGTTTCCAGGTGTCAAAGGCAAAGAAGTGGTTGGACGCGCGGGATTTATTAAATTCCAATGTGTCGCGTGGCCCGCGCACCCCGATCAATTCATGGTCGTGTGTTGCATACAGAACGGGACGCGGCGTCAGGGCCGTGATGGTGATCCCCGCCGCGATTAAAATGCCGCCCAGGATATAGTTAATGTATTAGTGTGCCTGTTTCGCGTCGGGCGCCGGGCGAATAAATATGATGCCCGCCAGGCCCAAGATCATCAGGACCATCGCCACGTTCGGTATATGCGGCATCAAAATCACCGCCCCGGGCAGGGATGCGATGCGCCCCGCGATGGCCAGGCCCCATTCATAAATCCCACCGGCCCATGTGATGGGCCCCGTCCACCCCCACAGGGTGGCGGTCAACGTGCCTGTTAAGACCAGCGGCATCAGCAAAAATGAAAAGATGGGTAACAAAATCAAATTCCCCACCAATCCGTACGTCGGCATGGCGTAAAAGTGCGCCGCCACAAACGGCGCCGTGAACAGGGTCGCGATAACGGACGTTAGAACGGTGGCGCCGATCGCCCGCCGCACGCGTTCAATACGCGTGCGCCGTTGGTACGGGGCCGCGTCCCCGAAATACCAGACCAGGCCGAATATCGCCGCAAAGGATAATTGAAAGCCCGGCTGCATCACATAATACGGATTGATTAAAATAATCAACGCAAACGCCAGGCAGACATTGCGCAGATTGATGGCCCGGCGCCCCAGGGCCACGGCCATAAATCCCAATGTCGTCATCAAATACGCCCGCAGCGTGGCGACCCCGGCCCCGGATAAAAACAGGTAAAACGTCAATCCGCCCCATGCCGCCATCAGCGCGGGGATACGCGCCGGTATGCGGCGTGTGATGCCGGGAATCAGGCGGAAAATGCCATAGAACAGGGCGAACAACCACCCGCCCACCAGGGTCATGTGAAACCCACTGATGGACCAAACATGGCCGACGCCGGCCGCGGTCCAGATGGCGCGCGCGTCACGTGGCAACGCCGCCCCATCCCCCAGGACCAACGCATCGGTTAAAAAGGATCCGGCCGCGTCGTGCATCCGATCGCGCAGGCGATGAATGCCGCCGTTGCCCGTGCCCGGTGTGATGGTGTAACGGGTGGCGTATCCGGTCGCCGCCAATCCGTTAAAATACGCCCACCGGGCATAATCGAATGTTTCCGGCGCATTTGCCGCCGACGGACGGAACAGGGCGGCGGTGGCCTGAATATGATCCCCCACATGGGCGTCACCGTCGATATTGATGCGCACGCGCGCCGATGTCGCGGGGGAGAGTTTCGGGTTTATCTGATCTGCGGGGATGCGGATATGGACCCGGGTCTTGTCCGGGGTGTGATCCACACGCGTGATGGTGCCGGTGATTGTGACGTCGCGCAAATCGCGTGGGATGGTCGGCGTGCCCATCATGTGGGTGAACGCCATGGCATAGCAAAAACCAAAGATCAGCAGCATCGGCCCCGCCAGCCAGGCGCGCGGGCGCCGCACGACCAAAATCAAACCCGCCAACGCGGCGATCAAACCGGGATAGGCGACCTGGGGTTCGGTGGGTCCGGCAAAATAGGCCGCGGCGCCCAACGCCAATATCAGGGGCGCCCATAAAAACAGATTGGGAAACTGGGCATCAAAGAAATCCCGCATAGGCGCATTATAGGACATAATTCGCCCCACGCAATCGTAAAATCAGTGCGGATTATTTGCCGTCGTTGCGGCCGGACATGACGCGTTGGACCACTTGGTCAATGCTGTGGGCGCTGTGTTCCATGACGTCTTCATTATGCAGTGCCGTCGCCTGGGCCCCCAGGGCGCCGCGATGGGGCGCGACGGTGTCCACATAATGTGAAAATTCATGTGCAAAGGTTATCATCAACCACGTATAGATGTCCCCACGGGGACCGACGTGTTTCACGATATTCCCGCGATTGATAATGATGACATTTATCGGGGAACCGTCGTTGCGCAATCCGGTGGCATGGCGGCCCAATACAATGTCAGATTCAGATGACGGCAGTGCTGCAAAGACAGGGGGTAATTCATTCCATGAATCCACGACGACGACCGTGGGGACGGGATTGGAAATATCCATCCGCTGATTCATGATCTGGGCCATTTGTTGGAAAAACGTCGTCAGCATCATTTTAGGCATTTGAGCCCCATTGTGTCGAATCATATCGCACAGGGGGCGCATATCATCGGCCGCGGCCATGGTGTCGGTCGCGTATTGCATGGCGACGGTCTGCAAATTGGGCAAGGCGTTGATAATATAATCTTGAATCATCTGTTGCGGGGCGCCGTTGCGGATCATCTGGGCCAGGCGCCCATCAAATGTCGAAAAAGGCCCGACCACGTATTCCAAATCGGGCGACAGGGCAAAAGCCTCTGCCGGCATATTGCGGGGGCGATATTTATCCAGTTTCTGGGCCAGGGTCGCCCGGTCATAGGCCCCCTTGAAAGATTTCTTTTCCGTCGTCATAATGCGATGATTATAGCATAAAAAGGCCGGGACGGAAATAAAAATCACCGCCCAGGGTGCGCGTGTTGATGGCGTTCCCAATCCAGGGCCGCCAAGACATAGCGTGTCGCCCGGTGGATGTCAAATCGGCGCGTGTGGGGCGTCATCAATTGGCCTTCGGCATCAATCCAGGTGGTGTAATCCGCGGGACAGACCGCCCGGATTTTTTCCAGGTTATCCGCCACATTATCCGGCGACAGGCCCCCGGCATACCCCATGGGCCGATCGGCAAAGGCGGGGGCATACCATGCATCGGGCGATATGCCGGCGCCATAGGACGCGTCATAAAGCAATGAAAACGCGCAACCCGGCACCTGATGCAGTCGGTTGATTTTCTGGGTTACCGGGTTTTGTGTGTTGTACGGGAAAATCAATTCACGGTCGGCGAACGCCCGGCATACCCCGACCAAATCCGGCCACCGGATGCCGGGTGTCCCGTCACCAATATTTAATTGCCACCGCCGGATCAGGGGCGCGCCGTTGCGGCCGGTACGATGGAACAGGTTTTGTATCGGGCCCGGCCACTTGTATTTCTGGGCCCCGGCCGCCACCATTTGGGAACACCAATCATAATTGACATGGATGGCAATATTCAGGGGCCGCGCCATGCGGGCCGATTGCGTCAACAACGCATCCAACCAGTCATAACGCGCCGTGCCAAAATCCATGGCCTCGGCATGTGCCTGGATCCCCAATTCCACCCGGGGGGATAGACTCAGCAACGCGATCGCATCGCGCAGGGAAACGTCTTCGCGCATGTCGGAACAGGTAATATAGCGTAAGTTCATGAAACACTCCGTTTGTTTTTCCAGGCATAATAGCACCGCCCCCGGCATTTTGCACGAAAAAAACACCCGCCCGGATGGGGCGGGGGGTATGGGCGGTGCGGGTTATGCCGCGCCGTTGTTATCCCCCGATCTGGACCGCATAAAGCGACGCAGGCGTTTCAAAACGTCGCAGGCGTCTTTTTCATGATCCTGAATCACCCCGTCGTTATCATACAGTTTCATGTTTGAATAATCCCAATTGGGACTCAGGGCCAAGGCCTCGGTCGCGGTTAATGTGCCGATGTAGGTATCGCCGTTTTGGAAAACTTGCAAGGATGTGCAGTTTTCGTCACTACACCAGACCTGGTCCACGATTTCCTGGATGCAGCGTTCAGTTTTGTTCGGCATTTTGTAATGATGATGGAACGGAACGGCGGCCGACCAAGATTTCCCCTGGTATTTTTCCCGGGCGGGGCGGCAAGAATATAGGGTGTTATCAATCGACGGCAACGCAATATTATATTGCAAAATCATTTTGTTGGCTATATCGCCCAGAATCGAAAATTCGATGGGCGTATCGGATTCCAACTGACCCCGGTATGTGATATAGACGCGACCAAATTGGCCGGCATGTTCTTGTTCTGATACCTTTTCAAACACGGTTGTGGTGTCGCCCATGGTCACATGGGCATATTCATCAAAGGTTTTGATGGTTATATTGACCGTGACATCATCGCCAATGCGGCAAGACAAATCGGCCGTGGATGTGGATTGATCGCATGCCGCCAGGGCCAAAATCGATAATAAAACAAATGCGGGTTTCATGGTGGGGGGACCTCCTGTTATATTCCTGGGATGAATTATATCACAGATGGGGCGCGAATGCAAAACCCGCCGGGGACGAGTGTTATTGTTTTTGTGTCAAAATGCAGAGTTTATCATACGGTAATGATTCTGCGTCGTTTTGGTCTGTTTCTAAAAATGATTGGATAACTCTAAAGCCTGCGTTGTGCAACAAATCTTGGATTTCCCCCATGGACATAACGTTCAAATCCAGATTTAATGTGGGGCAAAAGGGCTCCGGAAGGGTCGTTTCCGCGCTGCAGCCCGCCAGCAGGCCGACACATAAAATGCCGTCGCTTTTTAAGATGCGGTAAAATTTTGCCAACACCGACGGCACATCGGCCTTTGGAATATATGTCAGACTGTACGAGGCCAACAGACCATCAAAAGAATCATCTGCAAAACCCAAGTTTTTCATGTCTTGCATCCGAAGACGTCCGCCCGGAAATTTCTGGCGCGCGATGGCCAACATATTTTCGGCATTGTCCACGCCGGTAATATCAAATCCATGGCTGTGCATATATTTGGCATCTGTGCCACAACCGCATCCGGCATCCAATATCTTGCCGCCGGGGGTGATCCGTTTCAAAAATTCATCCAAATGGGCCGACGGGGTATAAAAACAGGCATCATAATCAGATGCGATCGTGTTATAGACAACGGTGGTGTTAAATTCTGGGCGGGACATGGCTTACTTATTCTTAAACTTTACAAAGCAATTGGTATCGCGAAAGCGGTTTTCGTACGACAGCCATCTGTCTTGTTTCAAGACGGCTTCTAGGGTATAGCCCATCTTGCGGGCGATATTTATCGAATTTTTGTTTCGTACATCGGTGTGGATGATTATTTTGTTAAAACCATTTTTAAATAATTCCCGTTCTAAGAGGTCAATGGCATCCATCATGTACCCCCGACCGCGATAATCATTTGCCAACCAATAGCCCAGTTCCGCTTTTTTATTTGCTTTATCAACAACGACCGCGCCACAGGCCCCGATTATCGTATCGTTCAGGACAATAAAGTACTCATAGGTAGAATCATTTTCCCATTTATGATCAGATTGAATTAAAAAATTATGGGTGTCTTTGGCGGATTTTATGCCGTTCAACCATTGCATCCAGGGCAACAGGAAGTCTTTGTTTTTAATCAAAACATCATATACCAGTTTTGCATTGTGCATAGAGGGTTCCAGGTGCATCAGTTTTATGCGCTTGCCGGCCAGGGTTATGTTCATGTCATGTTCCTCTTGAAGGTCAGTGTATCATATTTTACCCGCCACCCCCAACAGAAAAACACCGCCCGGATGGGCGGTGTTTTTACTTCGTGGTTGGGGTTGATTGACAATTTTCGCTCGGGAAAACTCTGCGCGGCATTCGTGACGGTTCGCCTACACTTCGTTTGGCTCGCCTACTCATAGTCGAACCAATTATTATAATGATTTGATAAAAATGGCACCTGAAATCGAGCAGGTAAAGGATGTGTTGCTAACATAGGATAATGGTTGTCCTATGTTGAAAATACATTGCTTTTAAGCATAGTGTGCGATATATTCAGAATAAGAATAGAATCAAAGGATTTAATATGTTTGAAAAAATCATAAATAAATTTTTCCCGAGCATTAAATTTAAATATGATTCGAGGCGGGAATTTTTAAAAGGCTGCACGCAAAAATCTGGTGTTGTTATTTATACGGGGAAGTCGGAAAACGCAACGGAAATATTGCAAGAAATATCGGTAAATACTCTATTTATTTATAATGGTGGTGGGTGCAATCCAATAGTAATAACCGATTCATGTAATATAAATGACGAGGTAATTACTAAGATTGTAGGCGCTCAGCTATATAATTCAGGACAAGATTGAATGGCGCAGTCTGCAATTTTGGTTAATTCTCAAAAGCACGATGAATTTTT
>JAAVBR010000002.1 GCA_014802705.1 bacterium
CGGCTTCCTTGTTGCCGTTCTCGCGTAACATATCCTGCCCCCGCTTCACGCCCTGGTTGAACATATTGACGTATTTCATCTCCTTCATCGCCTCCGCCACAATCGGGTTGCGGTAGTCGTTTACCATCGGGAAATTCTCGGGACGAGCCTCACCATACAGACCGCCGGCATTCATAATCTCGATATGGTCGTCGAACTGATACAGACGTATCGGCATATTGGACTGGTAATCGCGGTGCATACAGGCATTCATCATCAACTCACGCAAGGCATTGTTGGGGTAGTTGATAACCGTCTTTTCGCGGAACAGGCTGGCCGCAACCGGACGCTGCGTTACAATCGCATCGCGCACAAACGATTCCAAGGCCGGCAACATGCCTATTTGTCAGTTATTTTAATGCCTCTCTGCTGGATAATGCTTATCCACTTTAGCTTTAAGGCTTCGGCATTAGTGTCTATCTGAGCGGATACTTCTTTCTTTTTATCTTCGGAGAAAGGAGACATTTCCAATACTGATTTATTAACTTGTTTATAGCGCTCTTTTGCTCCATCAATAGTGCTCATTGAGATTTCAGGCAGATTTCCAAATCCATTGCACAAGTTAGTGACTATAACATAGTCACGTTCATACATAGTGCTAATACTTTCATGCATCAACGACTTTACCATTGGATTGGGCGCAATTGAGCACAACCATTCTCCATAGGCCTTCATATAATCACGATTATCCATAAGGTTACATATTAGAGGTTTTACAAACTTCCATATTTCTGCAAAGTACAGATTATCATAAATTTTGTGTGCGTTTTTCTCATTGGCCGCTTTTGAGTACAAAGACCAAGAAGCCCAAGGCGCTATCCGGCAGGTGAAGGTCTGTCCGTTGTATGCGGTGGTGAGGATGTAGCCAGTGAACCCACAAGAATTTCTTGTGACTTCGGTTGAGTGGTTATTCGGAGTTTCCGAATAACCACGTAGCAGTAATATGGCTCTATGCAACGATTAAAACTGGGGATATTCCTGAATAACCATGCCGTCAAGAAGCTTTCCGTTAGCATGCTTACTGCGCTTTATTCCATCACTTCCCCATGTTCCCCATTGTTTGAAAAAGAATGCCGCACCTTGTAGTTCCACTTGCCTTTTGATATTCATAACCCATTCCGACTTCATCGGTCTAGCTTGTGGGCCACTCTCGCCACCAACAATTATCCAATCGATGCCTTGAAGGTTCAATCTACCCAAATCCTCAATCAACGGTTCGCAAGAAAGAAACTTTACCGTTGCATTCAAATCCCTCAAATGGTCTATTCGTTTTTTAGATGACTTGCATTCTACAGTTACTCCCAGCCAAACATTTTGAGGCACTTCTCTTGTTTGGAAATATTCGTTCATCCGTTCCGAACGCTTTGTCAGAATTTGATAGCGGTGCTGCGTTCTCCTTATTGTGTCCATGATTCTATCCACAAACTCAAAAGGCACGTTTTCATGAAATATATCGCTCATCGAACATACAAAGATGTTATGGGTTTTCTTCCATGAAAGAGGTTCATCCAAATTGTCCGCGTGCAATGTCAACTTAAAGCCATTGCGATATTTCTCTAAACGCATAGCTTTCAGCCTTTGCGCCATCACTTCTGCATAACAGTGAGCGCATCCCGCCGACTTCTTGGTACATCCCGTTATGGGATTCCAAGTCTTATCCGTCCACTCTATCTTTGTAGTTCTCATATAACACTTATATTATATAGTTTTGCGCTATGGATATTCATGGCTGTTTTATTAAACTGTCCATCTATAGACACTTTTTTATCCTTAATTAAGCCATTGATTACATCCACGTATACCTTGGGTTCACAGCCACATTTTAAAGCATATTTTAGGCCCTCTTTATTGTTAGTTATCTCTTTGGATAGGATTTTCTGTTTTAATTCCTTTGAAACATCTTGTTTTTTATTGGAACCCTCGAGTTGGTAGAATAACTCTCCCAATTGAAAGTCGTTATTGATATTACAATTAGATTCCCCTGCAAGGGTATCATGTCTCCAACACACGCGCAAAAACTTTTCCATCCCCAATGTATGGTTTGTGCCAAATATAAGACCATAATAATTTGATCCTTTCTGAATAGTAAAACTATGCAAGTAATACTCCTTATTTGCGGGAATTAGACTTCTGAAATAATTTGTAATTACCCTATGGCACTCCTTAGGATTGCTTTCCTCAAATGATACATTCTCTTGTCTAAAATACTTTGTTACAGCAGATAAAGTTGAAAATCGTTTTATGAATGAAGACGCAATAAAAAAGATGAAGTCTGTTTTAGGAGCATTGATTAATTTCAAAAATACCTCATCATTAATTTGCTTAAATCCATATTGGTCTAGCAATACAAACTTTGCATACTTAGCATTGTTAAGAGTCCTCAACAAACTCTCTTTTTGTATTAGGTCTGAAAAATCTTCATGAGCATAGTGGCAAGCATTATCAAAAACACAATCATTAAAAGGACAAGCTTTTTTGCATTGAATAATCTCTCGCTTTATATTGCATTCTAATTCATTACGTTTAGATTCTTCTTTCTCATTGAATGCCAATATGACAGATTTGTTATTCTGTCTAATCTGAGCGCAATATTGTTTTTCGCTACCCATGGCCTCTTGTAGTAGAATTATTGGAGAACCTACGTTTCCTGCAGTATCTCTACCACTCCCCGCAAACATATCATAAATAATCAGCCTGGATACGTATGGATTATTGAGAAATACAGGGTACCATTCTTTAAAACATTCCCGAAATATTGCCAATTTCAGTTTTGTTCCTTCTGTGAATTCAGATTTGTTGATATCTTTTGTCATGGCTTAGTATGCTTATTCCATCGGTTTAATCATCGACTCGATGAAGGCGATTTCTTTTTTGGTTAACCCATATTTTTGGTATAGTTGGGTATCTATCTCAGGGATGCTTTTACTCCAATCGATATCAGAATTAGAAGTAAAATCTTGAAGCGGCACATTTCCCCACGTATCTTTGGGGTTATGTTGGGTCGCTTTTAACGTACCTAGCATAGTGCGTGCGAATTTAGATTTTATATATTTCAAACACGCTTTTGCTTCGGATGAAGTTCTGAATAGACCAATACTCAGAAAAGTATCAGTATGCCCCATTCGGGGCGTACCCAGTATCGGCATACCTATTATCGGCGTATTTAATACCTCACCTATAGCTCCTGAGCCATTCGCCTCTGGAACAAGCACCTTATAATGGTCGAGAGACTCTACGGATTGTATATACTTTATTTTTGCATATCTAAGTTCTCTTNCCTTTTTNTTNAGNCNATAGAACTTCACATAGTTTTTCGTATCATTAGATGGCTTTTCTCGAAATATCTCAGGAAGGCACTCCAACGAATTGGATGTTATCTTAGAAGCAGTGCCTTTGCCCTGAACTTCTACGATGCGTGGAAAGGAGCGAAAAGCCGCCTCTGAAAACTTATATATTCCCTGTGATGAAACAATTTTAGAAAAAGCACCTTCTATAAACTGTTTATGTTGCCTTACCTTTTTTAAGATACTTCTTAATTCGCTAAATTCAGAAAAGAATCCTATTGGGCCAAAATCTTGTTTTGCGTCCCTATAAGATATAACAACGCCACCTTTTATATCCACGGCATCAAACACATCACCTGTTTTCTGGAAATAATCAATAATTTTAAAATGCTTATCATTAAGCATTTGATCCGCCCAATCTTTGGGAGTTTGTCCAACTTTAAACAAAAAACGGCCAGGAGTAATAAGTGAAACCTTATTTGAAAGATTAAATGCCACATCATAAAACAGATGATATATCGGAGGTTTTCGTGTGCTTTCACTTTCTCCTTGGTATGGAGGATTGCCAATGATTACATCGAGGTTCATATCTTTTAACTGTTTTATTATATTTTCATTGTTTTCGCCGATAAGGTCATAGGAAGTAAAATCGGCAAATATATTCTCTACGGGCATACCCAGTAGTACATAGGTCTTGCGAGTAAATTCATAGGTCAGAGCCGATGTCGGAATCGCATAAATATGCTTTTTCGCTTTGTTTCCGAACTTTTTATATAATGCGATAGCGAACTCACCTTGTTTTGATGCGATGTCAAGGAATTTGGCATTTTTCTTTTTGTTCAACGCATCGAATGGTAGAGCCGAAACCATTTCATCGGCAACCTTTGCTGGGGTAACGATTTCCGAATCAGACAAACGCCCGAATTTGCGCATAGCCACCTCTACCCGCTCAATAGGACTCAACTTGGCATCTTGCACCAAATCATTGGTGTTTTCGATTTTGTAATCAACCTTCTCCAAAATGAACGGATTGATCTTTTGCTGTATCAATTTTAAAATGTTGACATTTATGCCAAGATGCTTTGCAATACGTTGGTTATCTTTTGTCGCTGGGATTTCTGCAATCACCTCTTTCAGTGATTTAACAGTTGAATCCGTTAGGAATGCAAAAAAGAGAATCCGCGCATAATAGGCAGCCAATCGCTTTTCAAGGTTGTCATCCTCATCGGTATTCTTCCGTTGTTTGGTGTCTGTGTCTGTTTTCTCATTCTCACCCATGCCATTTCCCGAATCACTAGTCCCATCGGGGATATCAATATCATCACCTTCGCCCTCTATCGGCTTAATCTGTAAACCTTTTTTGGTTCCAATAGGGGCAATTCCCTGAATCACTTTAAGAATATCCACATCCTTTAACAACGTGTCGTCTACTGGAATGTCCGATGCCTCATCCAATATGCTACGATTGCGTGAATATTCGCGAACTGCATCGGTGATATTTGTCGGGGTTGCCTGTTGCAATTTATTTTTATTCAATACAATAATTGGAGAAGCAGATAATTCCTTTGCTATACGCTCTTTCAACTGTGTATTGCCTCTCTCCTCTGTATTGACATTGTAGAACTGTGATTTCATCTCCTGCAAACAGAACATGCGGTTTGGGTCGAAATCCACCAACAGCGTCTGCGGCTTCATATTATATTGGATGGTCTTGCCACTTTCATCCTTGAAAGTCGTTATATACTGATTTTGCAACCGAAATATTGCCTGGTCGTACTCCTGTGGAGACGCCGTCCCTTTGAGATAAAGCATGGTATCCCACTGCGGCACGGTCGTACCTGTCAACATCCGATTGACAGTCAATGTTATCGTCTTTTTATTCTGTGTCTCACACTTTTCAATAGTCCGCTTAACATCCTCTGTACTTTTGTATTTATTAATATCATCGAACCCCGCTATATTGACAATCTCATATTCGCAAAGATTCTTGAAATGAACCTTATTCTTCTTGATTAATTCCGCCATTGCATCACAC
>JAAVBR010000003.1 GCA_014802705.1 bacterium
GAACGGGGGATTTTTTTTAAGTCTGATTTCTGAATGCTGATTTCTGATTTATCAAAGACCACCCCGGCCTGCGGCCACCCCTCCACCGGAGGGGAACTTTAAGCACCGTCATCCCCGCGTAGGCGGGGATCCATTGTGATCTGGTGTGTTCTAAACTTGGCTCTAAAGACCCCTTGTCATCGCGAGGGCGGCGGCAGAGCAACGCGGGGCCGGTGCCCGTGGCGATCCAGTCAATAAAAAAAAGATATATATCCTTATTATTCACTGGCTTGCCACGCATCACGTGCCATTGTTCACACAATGGACACGCGGTGCTCGCAATGACAAGGGTGCTTATGTGGGCTTTATAATTTATAACTTATAACTAAAAAAAATCCCCCGTTCGGGGGATTTTCTTAGAACGGAATGTCGCTGCACATTGTTTCACAATGCTTCGCGGAACCTGCGGACAGACGTCCTTGGTTTCGTCTTCGCCGCCATTCCCTTAAAAGGGAATATCGTCACCGATATCCGACACGGAGATTTCTTCGCGCGGGGCCGCGGGTGCCGCCGGGGCCGCACCGCCAAAATCACCGCCCGACATACCGTCCAGGCTTTTGGCACCGCCCAGAATTGCCATCTGGCCCGAAAACGGGTTCAGCACCACTTCGGTCGTGTACACATCCACGCCCTGTTGATTCTGCCATTTGCGCGTGCGCAGGGACCCTTCGATATACAGTTTGGTCCCCTTTTGCAGCATGCGTTCGGCCACATCCACCAAATTGGGGTTAAAAACCACCACGCGGTGCCATTCGGTTTGTTCCTTTTGTTCACCGGTTTGGCGATCGCGCCAACGGTCAGACGTCGCCAACGAAAAACTGACAACCTTTTGCCCGCTTTGCATGGTGCGCACCTGGGGATCTTGGCCGATATTACCGACCAGAATTACTTTGTTAATGCTGCTTGCCATCATAACTTCCTTTGTTATATCTGTCTTGATTTGACCAGTTCTGGCGCCAAAAAGCAAGGAAAAAACATCCCACGAGATATTGGGCTAAAAACTTGACTTTTTGGGCGAAATGGGTTATAATAAGCCCATCAATCGGACCGCGGTTCGTCGGTCATTCTTCCAAAAGGATTATTTATGCACGTCAATGAATTAAAGGCAAAATCGCCGCAACAACTGTTGAAAATGGCCGAAGACATGGGGATCGAAAATCCGTCCCAGTTGAATGTTCAGCAATTGCGCTTTGTGGTGCTGCGCGCGCATGCCGCGGATAAAAAAACGACCCTGATCGGGGATGGGGTGCTGGAACGCATGGCCGATGGATTCGGATTTCTGCGCGCACCGGAAAGCAATTACCTGGCCGGGCCCGATGATCTGTACGTGTCGCCGGCGCTGATTAAAAAGTACGGTTTGAAAACCGGGGATTATGTCGAAGGCCAAATTCAGGCCCCCCAGAACGAATCCGAACGGTATTTCGCACTGGAAACCATCGAACGGGTAAACGGCGACACGCCGGAAAAATTGCGCCATCGTGTGTCGTTTGACGATATGACGCCGCTGTACCCGGATGAACAGTTAAAGATGGAGGTCCCCGACGACAAAGACAAGGGCCGCAATCTGTCCGCGCGCGTGATCGACCTGATTGCGCCGACCGGCAAAGGCCAACGCAGTCTGATCGTCGCCCCGCCGCGAACCGGGAAAACCGTGATGCTGCAAAACATTGCACATTCCATCGCGACGAATTATCCGGATGTGAAACTGATCGTGTTACTGATCGACGAACGTCCCGAAGAAGTGACCGATATGCAGCGCAGCGTCAAGGGCGAAGTGATATCCAGCACGTTCGACGAACCCGCCGCGCGCCATATCCAGGTGGCCGAAATGGTCATCGAAAAGGCCAAGCGTCTGGTCGAAGCGGGCCAGGATGTCGTCATCTTGTTGGATTCCATCACGCGTTTGGGTCGCGCGTACAACACATGCGTCCCATCCAGCGGCAAGGTTTTAACCGGTGGTGTCGACGCGTACGCCCTGCAACGGCCCAAGCGCTTTTTCGGCGCCGCCCGTAATATCGAAGGCGGCGGGTCGCTTACCATCATCGCGACGGCCTTGGTCGACACCGGGTCCAAGATGGACGAAGTGATTTTCGAAGAATTTAAAGGCACCGGGAACAGCGAAATTATCCTGGATCGCAAGTTGTCGGATAAACGCGTCTATCCGGCGATTGACATTACCAAATCCGGCACGCGCAAAGAAGATCTGTTGGTGGGCAAAGACACGTTGTCCAAGATGTATGTCTTGCGCCGCATCATCAATCCGATGGGCACGCTAGAGGCGATGGAGTTCCTGTTGGATAAACTGCGCACCACAAAAACCAATGCCGATTTCTTTGCGGCCATGAATGGTTAAACGAACGCCCCGAACGGGGCGTTTTTTTTATCGGGGGATTTCAAATGAAAATGCTTTATGTGTACGCCGCCGGAATTCTGGCGGCGTCTGTCGCGACGGCGGGCGTCATCGGGGCACGCGCCGGGGCGGCAAAATGTCACGCGCAACATGCCCGGGATGCGGCGGCGGCATACACCCAAATGATTAAAATACAGGGGAATATTCATGAAAAAGTATTACGTACTGCCACTGATGATATTCGGCGCATCCTGCGCGAAAAATACACCATTGCCGATTGATGTCTGTCGGCCGATCTGCACGCCGATATACGGGCGCGCCACCGATTGGGACACAATCAGTGATGATTTGGCGCGCCAGATTTGGGCCCATAACCAGATGTGCGAAACACTGCCCTATTCCAAATGATATGTGGTGCCCTGTACGGTGATATTAAGGCCCGTACCCCGACCCGGCATCAGGTTTCCGTAACAGATCCCACCATGCGCCTGCACCGCCAGGGCCGGCGATGACGGCCGCGCCCCGAACAGCGGCACCACCCCATCCCCGGCATGCAACGTCGTGACGCCGGTGGCACACAGGGGCTGACACGTGTCCCCGACGCGCCCATACCCATCGTCACAGGCCCACGGGCAATTACTTTCCACCGCATACATCACGGACGGTGTACTGTATGACGTATAATGCGCATGCGCGGGGCCATTGTCACATGGGCTGCACGCCGTGTACCATTCACCCCAACCTAAGGAATTATCGGCATAATATCCTGGTCGGCATTCATAATAATATGTATACGTTGGACCACTTGGACCCACAGAACAAACGGCTTGTTGTTCATAGTTCGTCCGTGTTTCGTCATTAAAAAACCATTCACAGATGCAATCTGTACTTTTAACGCCATGTTTATTGCGGTCACCCCAGTTCCCATTGGCCAAGGTTGTAATTCGTCCCGGCGCCGGTGCCCCCGCTGGCAACGTTGCTGCGCATGTCGCGCGATGCGCACCCCCGGTACAGTAATTTCCGGCGCCACAATCGGCACAAGATGTGTCGCCGTTCGCGCTGCTGCCATAATAACCGGGATCGCATGAAAATGACAGCGTACATGTGGTGGCCGCCGCACTGCATGCGGCGCCATAATATTCAATACCGCTGTTGGACGTGTTGCCATGCGTGCACGATGCATTTTCCGGACAAGTCTGTTGCGTACACGCACGCGTGCAGGCCCGATAACATTTATTGAGTCCAGTTGATCCCTCGTCTGACGTATATCCATCGGGGCATTTATACCGATCGCCATATTCGGCATACTTTGGGTTATAAATCCCGGTCGGACAGAAATATCCCGCCGGACATACATATTGGTTGGTATCGCACCAATAACCTGCGGGACACGCTTGACAGGATTGGCTGTTATTATCCTTGTAATAGCCCCAATGGCATGCATTGGAAACGGCATCCGGATGACATTCACCCCACGTATTGCCCGTATAGTACGACAACCCGTGTGCAATGCTGGTATTATTACACGTCTTATAACACGCCGAATAATCCCAGGTGCTGCCATTCCATGCGATTGTGCCGCCCGTCGCGTCACTCAGATTGCCCGCACACGGCTTGTCCGCGTGGCATTCGGGCGTTTGATTGTCCGCACAGGTACACCCATCGGGACACTTGGTACAGGCATTTCCGGGACCGGTGCCCCCGGTCAAATAATATCCGGCATTGCATGATGTGTATTGCTTGCTGCTGGGACATGTATAGCCGGCCCCATGCGCCGCCCCCACCCAAAAACCAACGTTTGGATTCGGCATAGGACAGAGGGATCAAAAGTGCGGATTTCTGGGATTTTTTTATTGGGAATTTTGTCGTATGCAAACGTTCCTTTGGATTAGGCATAGTGAAATTGCCCTCAACCCCACGGATTATAACCGATTGCGCCGATTTTTGCAATGATAAAAATTCCCCCACCGGGCCCCTTTGTGGGCCCGGTGGGAGGGGCAGCGCCCCATAATCGACAATTATATTGACATTTAATTATATTTGTACTATATTTGACCGGTGAAGAAAAAACGTCTGTCATCTTATGAAAAAGTACGCACGCCCCGCCCGGCGCATACGTCGTTGACGCATTTCCTGCGGCGGCGGTGGTATCGCACGCCGGATGCGTTGCGGCAAATCTTGAAATCATGTCACGTGTCGGCAGATGTTGGGGCATTGCCCCCGGAACTGCGCGGGATGATTGGGCCGCATATGGATGTACGCACGGCGACGGCGCGATTTCGCGCGGAATTATCAGATTTCTTGGTCAATTACGGCGGAACCATACGCGCCACGTGGTCAGCCAAAGATCGGGTCTATGAATTGCCGGGGATGGTGGCGCTGTTCGGCATCACATGCCAAATTGAATGCCCGCGGGTCAGTGTCTATGGCGCATCACGTTGGGGTGGCCTGACGGCCCAGGTGTGCAAGATGACATTTCCGGCATTATCCACATCATACGCCTTTAAGATTTATCATCCGGCCTTTCATGATCATGCCGAAGATCACGGCGCGATGTTTGAAATTCCGACCGCGTTGGCGGCAACATACGCCGAACCCAAAGACAACAATCGCGTCTATATGGCGTCCCTGTGGGGCAATCCCTATATGCTGTCGGCCTGGGCCGGCGATGTCGAAGACGGCCAGATCCGCAAAAATCAGAACGAAATCTTTTTTATGTCCCATGACGAAGAACAACCGCGCAACTATCGCCAGGGGCGGCGTATTGATTATGGCGAAACATATCGGACACGCTATGGCGGGGCGTCGTGGCGGGCGCGTAAAATGTATCGGTCGCTGGTCGACCTGATGCGCCAGGGACACGTCATGGCCGCATGGCAATTAATAACCGCGGCGCAATACGCGGCCAAAAACACAATCGCCCAACGGGATTGTCGTGACGCCATGGAAATTTTAAAGAATTTAAATCCGGGGTACGCCGCGCGGCTTTCTATTCGCTGTACGCGTTGACCAAACTTTCCGCCGCATTTTTCAATTTTTGCAGGGACGCCTCGTACGTGGTGCAATCGCGGGCGATTTCGGATCGATACGCATCGCGCAGATTCGACGCCATATATCCACAGTTCTGTAAATACTGTACACAATATTCATGCCCGGTAACAAAGGCGTTTTGACCACGCACGCGGCTGTCCATATCGGCCCAGTTGATATTTAATGCCTCGTCCAGGCTGGCCCAGGCGTTGGTGCCTGTGTATTTGCCGACGGTGTCCATCCAATACGCGTTCATTTCCGCATCGGTCCATTGATTGGTGGACCCCAGACTTAAAATCTGGCGGATCAGACTGTCAATCGCAGGCTGATACTGGGCGTCAATCTGGGCCAGACGCGCGCTGCAATAACACCGGTTGTATGCGGTGCCGGCACGCTGGCAATAATTATTCATGCATTGGGTATAATCGGCCAGACACCGGTCCGACGTGATAACCGTGCCCGTGGCGACATAGGTCCCCGTGGCGTTGCGCGCGATGGGGGTGACGGCCGATGCCGCATTATTGGTGCGCGCATTGCCGCGGGCCACCACTTTACGGCCGGTGGACGCGGCGGCCGTTGAAACCGCACTGCGTGCCGCGGATGCGGCGTTACTGGCGCTGCGCACCGCCGATGTGGCGGCGGCACTGCTTTTTGGGGCGGTGGTGCCGGTGGTGGCGGATCGCGCCGCACTGCGCGGGACAACACGCCGCGCATTGGATAATGATTCTGTGCGGGTAATCACACTGATGGGGTTGCCCGATTGCGACGGCGTTACCCCGGGATTCAGGGCCGTGCGCATTTGATTGTTCATATAGGGATACATGTAATTATAATTAAACGCCGCGGTGGTCCCCGACGCATTGGCCGCGCGCGCCGCGGACACCGGCGTCGCCGACGTGGTACGAACCGACGCCGCCATCGCCCCCCCGGTCATCATGACCCCCAGGATGCTAAAAAGAATCAATCCCTTGGACATACCAATATCTTAGAAATTTTCACCCCCATCCCGCAAGCATAAAATCGCAGGATAGGATTTGCAATCGACAAAAAAATTGTTATAATCACGGGACACGGGGCGTAGCTCAGTCTGGTAGAGTGCTTGCTTTGGGAGCAAGATGTCGCATGTTCGAATCATGTCGCCCCGACCATAAAATTCAAACCGCCCCATCGGGCGGTTTTAATTTTATGTTTGGCGGGGCCATGATTCGAACAACAAACCTGCGGTTTGCGTTCGAACAGGTCGCTCGGTTGCATACGCAACCTGTGCGGCATTCGTGACGATTTCGCCGCGCGTTGCTTGCAAAATCTACTCATAGTCGCCCCGCCGCTTTCGCTTATGCGACGGGGATAAAACGGTTGACAGGGGGACGGGGCTTGTTTTATCCTGGTTTCCGACAGAGAGGGACGGGAGAGTATCAACAAAAAGGATATTCCAATGGCTGCGTCTGTGACGTTTATTGTTAATTTTATACATCCCTGTGAAGAAAAGAATGCTGGGTATTTGGCCACGTTAAAGTGTGACGATTGCAGATATCGTATCGGACATCATTGTCACAAATCGCCCGTCGAATGCGAGGCCTGTCCATTGACCGAAAATTTCTATCGCGATTTCGAAGATGTGTTGCATCACTCCCATTTAGCCGCACAGCGCAATGTTGGTATTGCCGCGCGATACACCGTTTTTGGGGACAATCCGGTTGTGCGCAAATTGTTCAAGCCGGATCTGCTGGATAGAGACGGGGCCATGGTCGGGGTCATGTTGGATACGACACCGGCCTATATTTCGGAAATTGAAAAATTCCCGGTGGAATTTGTGAAAAAACATACATGCGACCGTCAGAAATAAAAAAAACAACCGCCCCGAATGGGGCGGTGTTTGTATCGGCCATGCGTTGGTTTATTTCTTTTCAACACCACCAAAACCAAAGGTGACGTTGACATTGTCATTCGTATCCGGGGCGTTAAATTGATAATAATTTATCAGTGCCGTGGCTTCCTTGGTATCGGCGGCATTGCCATAGTATTTGGTTGTCATGTCCAATTTTTCGGGATCTGTGACCATTGTTTCGGCCAATTTATGGGCGGCCGAAATGGTCTTGCCCGTGTCGTCAAAGTCCAGGCGAACGTGATCGGCATCTTTGGTAATGGTCATTTTATACCATTTATCAAAATTGGCGGTCAGGGTTTCCATTCCGTTTTCAAACACCAACGTGGCGTTGGTATCCGTGATGGTAACCTGGTTCTGGTCATGGTCGTCAACGTGTTGGGCGACGCTGCCCTTGGCCAGGCCGGCGAACGCCATTTTACCGGTCGGGTTTTTGATTTCTTTGATTTCATACCCGGCCATAAAGGGAAACGCCACCGCATCGCCGGACCACGGGGATTGCCCGTTAAACGTACCAAAGTCCGCGTATTTCAGGCCCAAATCGCGCGCATAACTGTCGTACGAAAATTTAACATCGCGTTTATCATCGGTTAAATCGTCGGCCCGGAATCGAACAATGAATTTGTCGGAATTGCCCTGGCGCGCGACGTTTGATTCAATTTTTTCATTATCATGAAAGACCAAGGCATCAACTTTGCCGTTTTCATCCACGTGAAAATGCGCCGTACCCCAATCGCCCATATTTAATTCGACATTGTCCAATTTATAACTGTTGTATTTCTGGCCCTGGTGAATAAAAGATCCCACAGCCGCGCGCCCAATATTGACGGACGGGGCGTCCGCATCGCCATCCAGAACGCCGATTTCAGACACCATGGGGGTCAGGGCTGCGTTGGATTCCGCCGCTGCCTGGGTCACGGTGCCGACGCGTGTGATGTCGGATGGTGTGACAACATCGCCCCCGCCATGATGGCCACCGCCGCACGCGGCCAGCGCCAAAACCGATGTCAAAATGGTGTATTTTTTCATGATATGCTCCCTATGCTTTATAAAATGACAGACCACCAATGAGAATTGATGGTCGGGGAGTTTGCAAATCAGTACATTATTGATTCCGCTGTTTTCGGGTTACCCCTGTTGTATAACAGTCGGCCCCCCGACCAAGGTCGGGGATAAATAACGATGCAAAATGTGCGCGGAAATACCGGCATTTAACGATGTTCCACATATTTCGCACCGAATGTACTGGGCTTGCAACAGCCCCGAATCCAAATCCCTTTGGATTCCATAGGATCGTACCCCAGGTCGGGGATAAAATCAAGGGGGGATTTAAAAAAAACAAAAAAAAACGCCCCGAATGGGGCGGTGGTTTTTATGATTATTGCTGTTGCTGTCCCTGCATCAGGGCGGCCTTGGCCATGACGGCCCGTTGCATGGCCTTGTTGTCTTGAACAATCTTGACCACCATGTGGGTCAAGGCTAAATCACTGTAATGAGTGCCCATATCCACCAAGAACCCTTGGCGCGGTGCACCGCCGATCTGCAGCGTTTCAGCCTTAACATTGGCCCCCAATTCTTCGGCCAGATCTTTGAAATTTCTTTCCATGCCCGGATACGGCATAATGAACAGGGATTTGTGCACATGGTCCGAATGCACCCCCGGGGTCTTGTTCTGGGTAACGTAACCGCAATCTTCGACATACTTTTTCAAGACGTTGTATCGGGCCTCTAAGATATCCATAATCTCGCTGTGGATCAGCCATTCCCGTACGGATATTTCCTTTTCTGACATATTTTATCCCTTTGTTATTAGTTTTGTATTTAATCTCTCCGTCCCCGGAATTATACCATACAACGGCCCTGGGCGCAACATTTTTCACCCCGGTCCTGGAACCGGGGCGGGTCTTATAAATTATATTTTGTAACCAAAAAAATCCCGCCCATCCGGCGGGATTTTTTATTCATCGTCTTCATCCAGATCGTCCCCGACGCGCGCAGCGGTTTCAATCTGTAACAATTGGTTTTCCAACGCGGTCCGTTCGGAATTTTTATATCCCGTATCCGCCGCATCCGGCGCCCCGGCCGATGGCCCCGCGGGGGACACCGACGCCTTTTGCACCGCAGGATTGATCAGGTTGTTATAGATGTCCATCGCCTCACGCGTGCCGGTCATGTCGCGCGCCAACAATTTATTTTCACCGGGGATAAACCACTGTTGAATCTTTAACGCCGTCAATTGCATAATGGGCCGCGTCCGGGCATCGGCAATCCACGCCGGCAATCCACGCATATCGGAATAGTACCACAGGGCCGCCCAATACACCAACCCCATCACGACCACCCCGCGGGTAATTCCAAAAATCACCCCCAGTGTATGATCCGTCACGCACAAAATACTTTCCTGAATCTTGGACCGCAGGCGTTGATTAAACAGCCCCATCAGCAACAAGATCACAAAGAACACGATAAAGTACGACGACACCATGGTCCCGACGGTCGATTCCGTTAAATCAAACCATTCCTGGAACACGGCATCCAGCCACGGCGACGCCCAACGCGCCGCAATCGCGGCCACCACCCACGACAATGTCGCCACCGTTTCATAGATGCCGCCGCGCACCGTCGCCCAAATGGTGGACGCCACCACGACGCCCACATAAATATAATCCAGTGTTGTCAAATCAAACATATTGCTGCCTTTGCGGAATTATTTCCGACGCCGCGTGCCCATGACGCCCACCAATCCCACAACCAAGGCCGCCATCAGGATATACAGGAAAATCATTGACCCATCAGTCGTTTTTTTTTGTGCCGCCGCGCCATATTCCGTCATGGTGGCCACACGCCCGGTATACTGTGTCCGGAATCCGTCGGCATCGCGTGTCATGGCGTCACGCACCGCGGCGGCCGCCGTCTGTTGATTGGCGGTCATATCGGATGCCACCGCCGCCCGAATATCATCGGCCATAAAATCGGCATAGCCCTGGAAACAGGTATCCCCCACCACAATCACCGGCACACCACCGCTGTTATAATTACATTTGGCCAGCGCATCGGCAAAGGCCGGTCGATTGGCCGAATCCATCACATTGACGGATGTGATTTCAATATCGGGATATTCATAGATCAATTGTTCGGCAAAAAACGCCCGCGCATGGTGACAGTGCGGACACGACGGGGAATAATACAACCAAATATCCGCCGCATTGGCCGCGCCACACATCCATGCCGCCGCCGCGGCAAACATCGCCCATTTTTTCATAATGATTTTCTCCTTTTCTTTCTTGTTCGCCATTATAAAAAGACAGGCCCCACGGCGCAAGATGTTTTTACGCCCCCCGCCGCGGCGGGAAACCCTTCCTGTTGATCGGGGGCGTCCCGCGCGTCACAATTGGACATAACAAGAACACCAAAGCCCCAGGTCACACCATGTTTTCATTGGATCAATTTCCCCTGCCCTTTACCCCCGACGCATTGGCGCCCTATATGTCGGCCCAGACCATCGGCTTTCACTATGGCCGCCACCTGGCGGGCTACATCAAAACCACCAACGATTTGACCGCCGGCACGGCGTACCAAGACATGCCCCTGGCCGATATAATCATGCAATCGGCGGCGGATGACACGCCCCTGGGGCATAAAATTTTTAACAACGCGGCCCAGATTTTTAATCATGCGTTTTTCTTTCGCGGCCTGCGGCGGGATACGCCGGCGCCAATACCGCACGCGATCATCGATGCCTTTGGCAGTGCGGATCAATTCCGATCCGAATTTGCCGCCGCCGCGCGGGACGTCTTTGGATCAGGCTGGACCTGGCTGGTGCGCGACGGGGGCAAACTGCGCCTGATCAATACCCAGAACGCCGACACGCCGATGACGCACGGCGCCCGACCGATCTTGGCCCTGGACGTGTGGGAACATGCGTATTATTTGGATTACCAAAACCGCCGGGGCGATTTTATCGACGCGTTTTTAAATCACCTGATCGATTGGGATTGGGTGTCCCAGAATTTATAGAAACTCCTTGCCTCTGTCTTAAAATTTCAGTATCGTCTGTTCAACCGGACAGGAGGCTTTTCATGACACCCAAAATTGCGTTCCTTATGTTGACCTGTGGCATTTTAGCCGCCTGTGGCGGGAACACGCATTCCCGTCATTATGATTACCAAGATCGGAACAATCGCCCCTATAGTCCACCACCGGCCACCACTCAACCCTATGTCAATGCGGTGGCGACCCACAACGAACATGTAACGGGAATTTTTTCCCGTGTGCCAGCCCAGGTTGATGATTATATCAAATATCGTCTGGACGGCTATGCCGATGATATTGCGCCGGACACGTATGGGGATGTGGCGGCATTGGCCCTGTGGATGATATCAGACGACGTGACCGACGCAGCGCGTCAGGCCCGCTTTAATCAGGACACCGCCCTGGCCAACGCAGCGATGTTTGTGTTGAACAGATCCTTAAAGACATGTGCGGGAACCGATGGCGCCACCATGGCCCAGTGCTTTGCGGATTGGCGCCTGCAAAAGGCGGATGTTTTCAAGATGGCCGCCGCCGACTTGCGTGCCAACGCGACACTCTTGAATCTGGGGGATGCCGTTTTTATGGCGCCGGATGATCATCGCCTTAAATTCACCCTGGATGATACGGGCAAAATTACCGGTGTGACACTAAGCCATGGCGACACAGATCAGACCTATAGCCAGCAATATGACAGTTCCGCCTTTATACATTTGGGATCGGATGAGAAATGGGGACCCTTTCTGGATCGATTGGATTATAATTCAACCGCCCGCGCCCGTGATATGGGGTTAACCTATGCGGACTTTGGAACGTATCAACGCGTCATCCAAAACGCCGACGGCGGCGTATCGGTTCAAACATTGCCCTTTGCCGGGGGATATGCGGCGCACGAAATCGCACCGGATAAAATTGAAACAGACATGCAATTTGCCGGACACGCCAACGCCGTCGTCACATCCACCCGGGGGTCTGGCCCACGCACCCTGACAACCGATGGCGCGGCCACATTGACGTTTGATCCGATCAAAAATCAGACGAAACTGATTGCCACCCTGAACGATTGGTACGACGTGACTGCGACCCAAACATCCGGCAACACGACCATTGTCTTCGAAGATCAGCCACAGAATCTGGCCGATGACATGAAACTGTTTGCCGTCCCCGATGCCGACGGGAAAATCACCACCACCGGGGCCCAGATGAATATGGTTTATTACGGTCCGAACCCCGACAATCACACCCCGACCGAGGCTGCCGGCCTGCTCCACTTTACAGACTGTGGGGCCACAACATGCGGGGCCACGGATCCTACCGTCACGTTTAACATGTCTTTTGGCGGCCGTCGACTTGGGTCCAAAGATTAAAGAACGCCCGTGTAAACGGGCAATCTTTTTTTGAACCAAATGGGTAAAAATACAGATTTTATTTTACCACAAACATGTTATACTAATCCCCAGAACACCAAGGGGGAAACCATGAAATTAAAATATTTTGCCATCCTGGGCACTGTTGCCGCCGTTGCGGCATGCGATCGCACGACAACCCAGAACCCGGAAATGTTGCGGGGAACAAACTATGTCGCCAATCAGGACGGCGTGAACATCGTCCTGTCCTTTGACCCGGCGAACAATACCGTCCACGGCCAAGTGGTCAACCTGTACAACGGGCCGTATCGTGCGGACGGCAACACGATTGAATTTGGCAATGTCGCGTCCACCATGATGATGGGCCCGCAAAAGGCCATGGCGGTGGAACAGGAATACTTCCAATTCCTGCGCGGCACCCAGACGTACGAAATCAACGACAGCCAATTGATTATCCGCAACGCCAACGGCCAAGAAATCGTCTTTGACCAGGTTGACGTCATCCCGGATCCGGTGAATGAATAAAAACATATTCACTTGACAATTGTCATCCGGTCGATTATAATCTGCCGGCAAATTTAGATAATTGTCTAAACTTTGGCAGTTTTGGCCCCATCGTCTAGAGGCCTAGGACACCGCCCTTTCAAGGCGAGAACACCAGTTCGAATCTGGTTGGGGCTGCCAAAAATTAAAACCGGCTTTTGCCGGTTTTTATTTTTGCCTGTCTGCACCCCAGATTTGAACTGGTCCAGTTCGACGCGATAGTTGCCAAGAACAAGCGCAGCGCCGTTCGCGGCTTACGAGCGGAAAGGGGCCCATCCGTCGCACAGCGAGGGATGGGAATTACAATCTGGTTGGGGCTGCCAAGGATTAAACCACCCGAATGGGTGGTTTTATCATTGGCAATCCCCACAGCAGATTTGATACTGTTTCGACTATGAATGGCAAATTAAATGAAGTCGCCGAGAATATATCCAGACTTATTTCTACTTTGTAATTTTTTGCTTCGCCATGTCTTTGGTGATGTTTTGTATAATGTGCAAATTATTCAGGCTATCTGCCTGTACTAATAATTTATCATTACGCTCTATATTAAATACGGTGAAAAATTTGTCCCTGGTCACACTGGAAACGTGTGGCGCAATATGACCATTTCTATCGATTAGTTGCAAAGGTGTCCCAAGTTCATACACGGTTACCGTATCTGTATGGTTTGGTGCGGCATAGATTGCAGATACAAATTCCTTGCTTTTCGGTTTGTTTTGTCTGTCGAGATAGAGATTCGTCAAACCTATCATTCCCCACACAACAAACGGGGCACCGCAAAAAAGAAACAATAATCCTAATGCCCCATTTCTAAAACCTTTATCAAAATCGTTCATCATTTTCGACTCCTTTTAAAAAGAATATATTACAATAAAATAAATTTGTCAACATGTATTTAAGTATACACAACAAAATACGTCGAAAATCCGGATTGTTATCTTTTATCTTTCTTTGCCGGGAAATGTTTTTACCATATCGGCCCAGCTGCCGCGCATGCGAGGGATGGGAATTACAATCTGGTTGGGGCTGCCACTATGAGTTGATGTTTATCATGCAAAGCATGGCAAACATCGTACGAATGCCGCGCAGGGCATAGCCCGAGCGAAACATAAACAACGACCCATCGGGTCGTTTTTTATTTTGCCCCACGGCAGACTGGTCGGCCGCTGCCAAAATCCTCTATCCAATTATCGCCCTTGCCCGGCGATTACTTTCCCCGTCAACAGATTTATCGTCAACCAATCACCGTTTTTAATCCGGTCATATTCTGCACGGCGCCCGAATGTGTCCAGCATTGTAAAATCCAGATTCTCGCGCGTCATATTACCATGATGGGTATATTGTGCCGCAAACGGACTTTCACCCCTCGGCATAATATAGCGCCATGTATCTATCATTGATTTTGGCGTAAAGAACTGAACTAATTGTTTATCTCGATAGATAATAATTTTTGCCTCTTTGGGAAATGCACTCACAGATTCTACATTCCTGTTGTCCGAAAGATAGGCAGGCCCGGCCAGGATCTCTCGCCCAGGTGCAAACACAGATTCCGTCTGCAGATCAAAGCATCTGCGATAAAACGTTGGCAACACATAGGGACGTACCTGTAAAATATTCAGGCAATTATTTTTATCGATTGCAAATTCCATATCTATGGGGTACCCCAAATCCATTTCTAATGAATTGGCCAGGGCAGCAATTTTAAACAAATCCGCATACTGCACATGATCGTCATCAGCAGCCGTACGTTGCACAGACAGTATATCCGGATAAAAAACAATCTTTTCACAATGATTCCCCAATTGCCCCAGGTCAAACAACTTTACATTTTGTTCTTTATCCACCGTCGCCTTGCCAACTGCAAAATAGTTTCCCTGTGCATCACCGGACACCAATTTATCTGCAACATCATTTTCGACATAGTTTATGACATCAAACGGTCCCCTATGCCATGTTTCAGAATAGACAACGCCCGCCATCCGCGGTTCAACCATTTTTTGAATCATAACACCCATCGACAGGTCGAATTTCTTGCATGTCTGCAAGACCGTTTCATGATACAGGGATTCATAGACCGTGTTCAACGCGTTTTTCATTTGGTCGCGATTTTGTACGGATAATACAGATTTAAATGCACCGGAATACGTGCGCCCTGCCAAATCTTCGACCGTGGCTGACGAACGAACCGCAACATTTTCCCCACATATCTTCATCACCCGCACAGCGGTATCCAGCAACGCATCCGGCACACCGCGCCCACCAATATCATACTGCCGAAATGCGTCCGTTGTTATCACATATGTTTTGGGAATTTGAAAATCGATAGGGTAATTTTGACGGTATTTTTTGATCAACGGTAAAACTTTTGCCAGTCCCGCAAATTTTCCGCCCCCAACCTTTCCCCAATCAATATCATCAGGCAAATAATATGTACTATCCAAAGATATTATATCCAGCGCGCCTTTCATAGGGTTCATTTAAGCAGTTTTGTAACACATGTCAAGCCTGAATCTCCGGAATTCCAGCCATTTCGCGATATCATTTTCTGCAAAATATAAATATCTTTGCATCGTGGCAAGAAAAAAGAACGGCATCCAAACCCTGATTGAGGCAACAGCCGCCATTGGCCAGATTGCATACCGATGATGATATATGACCTATGCCCAGTGGCAATCGCCTAATAATTTCCCTTTCTACAAAAAAATCCCGGGCGTGCCCGGGATTTTTATTCATTGTTCTCGCTTTCCAGCAATTTCTTTTTAATCGGCGCCAGTTTTTTGACGCTTTTGCTGATTTTATGATACACGTCGGATTTCGTTAAATCCAGCGCACTGCGAATCGCATTGGAAAACGCCAACGCATCGCTGTTGCCGTGCGTCTTGATCGCAAACCCACGCAGGCCCAAGAACATCGCCCCCGCGTACGAACGCGGATCAATTTTATTCTTTAACCGCTTAAAGACATGCACCAAGAAAAACGCCCCGATAATCGCCAAGAACGATTTTTTCAGGTTATCCATCAACACGCGCTTGATCAGTTTGGCCGTTCCCTCCACCGTTTTTAAGACGATGTTGCCGGTAAAACCGTCGGTTACCACCACCTGAACATTGCCGGCACTGATGTCGGTGCCTTCGACAAAGCCGATGTATTCATAGGGCAATTTGGATTTATTTTCCGCCAACAGTTTGTTTAACCGTTGCAGGGTTTCATTCCCCTTGGTGTCTTCTTCGCCAATATTCAGGATGCCCAATTTCGGGTGCGGCATGTGACCGATCACCTCGGCATAAACGGTGCCCAGCAACGCAAAATCAAACAGATTTTCCGCATCGCATTGGACATTCGCCCCCAGATCCAGCATCACCACACGACTGTCCCCGCCGCCCGACGGCAGCATGGTCGTAATCGCCGGCCGCGAAATCCCATCCACGGTTTTCAGCGCCAGTTTCGCCAGCGCCATCAACACGCCGGTGTTCCCCGCACTGATGACCGCGGTGGAATTGCCTTCGCGAACATCCTTGATGGCCATATACATGGACGTGTTCTGGGCATGGCGAATGATGTCGCGCACCTTGTCCGTGCCCTTGATCGCGTCGGGCGCATGAATAATTTCGCAATTGCGGGCCACGCGGGGATATTTCATCATCATCCCGCGCAAAACCTTTTCATCGCCAAACACACGAAAAAACGCGACGTCTTCGCCATATTGGAACAAGAACTGATTCATGCCCCCCAAAACGGCGCCGGGGGCCTTGTCCCCGCCCATCGCATCAATGGAAATAATTTGTTTTTCGTCAGCCATGACACATGATAAAAAAGCAGAAGACGTACACGTCACCGCGCCCCCTTCTGCTTTGATATTTTTGGGTTATTATTTGGAACCGCAGGCCGCACAAACGTGATGCGGGCGTTTCTTTTCGCCACAGGCTTTGCAGACGCTGGACGGCATGATGCTTAACGCGTCATGGGAACGGCGCTGGGCGCTGCGGGCTTTACTTGTTTTACTTTTCGGCGTTGCCATTTTACAATCCTTTTCATTTACGATTTGATATTTTAGTATAAACTTGCCCTTTTGCAAGGGAAAACTTTAATCCGATAAAACCTGGGCCATAAAGATGCCGTGATTGTGCATCAGCCCCACCACCGCACTGTGATCGTCCAGCCCCAGATAGAATTTATACCCGGCCCGTTCCAGATCCGCGATTGTGGCGACCTTATACTCGGCCGTGGTCCCCGGATAATCGTGGGGTTTACAGAACACACGCTTTTGAATCCCGGGCAACAGGCGGTCGATAAATTCTTCGACTTTTTCCTGGCCCATGGCCCAACGCCCGGTGATAAAGACAATGATAAAATCGCGCCCCAGTGTTTCCAGAACCCGAATCATATTTTCATTGGGTTCCCCAAACCGATCATAGTTCGCAATCGCAAACTTTTTCGACACAACCCCGTCAATATCACAAAAGATGGCTGGTATTTCGTGCATGTATCCCCCCGGATTCAATGACAGGCGCCGCGGCGCCTGTCATTCCTGTCCCGCGTTTAGATGTCCAGCAATTGTTGCTGACCGTTTCCTTCGCGGGCCAATTTTTCGGCCTTTTCTTCGTCGCGGGCGATTTCGCGGACACGGCGGACATACGCCCCCGTTCCAATCGGAATCAGACGACCCACAATCAGGTTTTCATTGATCCCGACCAGTTTATCGGTCGCCCCACTGATCGCGGCATCCACCAAGACCTTAGTCGTCTGTTGGAACGACGCGTTCGAGATAAAGGACCGCGATGTCAACGACGCACGGGTCAAGCCCACCAGGACCTGGGACGCTTCGGCGATTTTGCCACCGTCACGGGCGACGCGGGCATTTTCTTCGTCGAAATCGACACGGTCAATCACCTGGCCCATCAGGAAGCCCGTATCCCCCGGATTCGTCACTTCCACGCGGCGTGTCATTTCACGGATCAAGATTTCAATGTGCTTGTCATTGATGATCCCCCCCTGCAAACGATACACCTGCTGGATCTGTTCCACCATAAAGGTCGCCAACGCTTTCTGGCCCAAGATGCGCAGAATATCCTGCGGCACCGGATCCCCGTCGACCAATTTATCGGCCTTGCGTACGGTATCCCCGCTGCGCACCAACAGGTTGGTTCCCTTGGGCACGGCGTATTCGACCGGCGCGGTGCCATCGTCCGGTTCGATCCGGATCATGATCTTGGACTTGGCGTCTTCCAGTTCGACGGTCCCATCCACTTCGGCCAACAGGGCCGGGTTGGCAGGACGGCGAACTTCCAACAATTCTTCCACGCGCGGCAGACCACCGGTAATATCGCTGGTACGTTTGGCCTGGACCGGGATGCGTGCCAGGACGTCGCCCGCCACCACTTTGGCCCCGTTGGCCACGTTCAGCACCGAATAAATCGGCAACAGATATTCCGCAATCTTTTTCCCGCCCAGGGAAATCACATTGCCCTTGTCATCGACCAGGGTAATCGCCGGTTTCAACGCCTTTTTGGTGTTGTTTTTCCAATTGATCACTTTGCGCGACACAATCCCGGTGACGGCGTCCACTTCTTCTTGGTACGACACATTTTCGACCAAGTCGTTAAACGCGACAATCCCGTCTTTTTCGGCGATGATGGTGTTGGAATACGGATCCCATTCGGCCACCTTGGCGCCCTTTTCGACCGTGTCGCCATCATTGACGATCAGCATGGATGCATACGGCAACGCGCTGCTGAACACTTTCTGGCCTTTGTCATCCACGACCGCCAATTCGCCGTTACGGCTTAACACCACAACACGACCGGCGGAATTTTTAATGGTGTTGACACCCGTCAGTTTAATGGTCCCGGCCACCGGCACTTCGATAAAGTGGCTTTCGGCACCCCCGGACGCAATCCCCCCAATGTGGAAGGTACGCAGCGTCAACTGGGTCCCGGGTTCCCCAATGGATTGACCCGCGATAATCCCGACCGGTTCGCCAACATGCACCAGCGTCCCGCGCGACAGATCCATCCCATAGCATTTCGCACACAGCCCATCACTGCAGCAGGTCAGCACACTGCGCACATCGACGGTCGCCAGACCCGATTCCGTAATTTTCTTGGCATCGGCCTTGGTGATCAGATCGCCCGCCTTCACAATCACTTCCTTGGTCAGCGGATGCACCACATCATGGGCCGCCGTACGTCCTAACACCACGTCACCCAATGCCACCGACAGGGTCGATCCCTGGTACACCGGTTTGGCGGTGATGTATTCGGTCGTGCCGCAATCGTGTTCGGTAATCACCGTATTCTGGGCCAATTCGACCAAACGGCGGGTCAAATACCCCGCGGTCGCGGTCTTTAACGCGGTATCCGACATACCTTTGCGCGCCCCGTGGGTCGACGTAAAGTATTCGGACATGGTCAAGCCTTCCTTAAAGTTCGAAATAATCGGCACTTCGATAATCGAACCATCGGGCTTCTGCATCATACCGCGCATACCGGCCAACTGCTGAATCTGGCCTTTGGAACCACGGGCCCCGGACAACGCCATCATCAGGATCGAATTCCAATTGTCGCCCGTCGTCTTGCCCAGCGCCGCATACGCCAAGTCACCCAATTTATCGGTCGTTTTCTGCCACAGGTCGACCAGTTTATTGTACCGTTCGCCGTGGGACAGCAACCCGTTTTGATATTGCTGTTCGATTTCTTCGGCTGCTTTTTCGGTTTCGGCAATAATATCTTTCTTTTCTTCGGGAATGACCACGTCGTCAAACCCGATGGAAATCCCACTGCGCGCCGCCTGTTCAAACCCAGTGTTTTTCAACGCGTCCGCCAACAGGATCATTTCCTTGTCGCCGCAACGTTCATACGTCGTCGCCAACAGGTTTTTGATTTCCTTTTTCGAAAAGACTTTGTTGACCAGGTCAAACGGCATTTTATCCGATTTCGGCAGCATTTCGCCCAAGATCATGCGCCCGGCGGTCGTCTGATAGGTCTGGCCGTTGATACGGGCCACGATCGGCGTGTGCAGCGTAATGGTCTTGTTTTCCAGGGCCAATTTCACTTCGTCCATATTGGCAAAGCGCGGGGACTTTTCGTTGTGTTCACCGTTGATCAACGAAATGTAGTAAATCCCCAACACCATGTCCTGGGACAGTTCGATCATCGGTTCCCCGTTCGCCGGCGACAACACGTTGTTCGACGACAGCATCAATGTGCGCGCTTCCAACTGTGCCTCTAACGAAATCGGCACGTGCACGGACATCTGGTCACCGTCAAAGTCGGCGTTAAAGCCTTTACACACCAACGGGTGCAGACGAATCGCCTTGCCTTCGATCAAGACCGGTTCAAACGCCAGCATCGACAAGCGGTGCAACGACGGCGCACGGTTCAACAGAACCGGATGCTGGTAAATCACTTTTTCCAGGATTTCCCACACAATGTCTTCGCCATTTTCCACCATCTTGCGGGCGGTTTTCAACGTATTGGCATAGTCGCCCGCCATCAGGCGCGCAAACACGAACGGTTTGAACAATTCCAACGCCATCGTCTTGGGCAAGCCCACCTGGTGCAGTTTCAGGGTCGGCCCCGACACAATCACCGAACGGCCCGAATAATCCACACGTTTCCCCAACATGTTCATACGGAAACGGCCCGATTTCCCGCGCAGCGAATCCGACAGCGATTTCAACGGGCGACGATTCTGCGACACCATCGGGCGCGCCTTGTGCCCGTTGTCGAACAGGGAATCGACCGCTTCCTGTAACATGCGTTTTTCATTGCGCACGATGATTTCCGGCGCGTGCATGTCGATAAATCTTTTCAGACGGTTATTACGGATAATCACACGACGATACAGATCGTTCAAATCCGACGTCGCCACGTGCCCCGCGTCCAACGTGACCAAGGGCCGCATATCCGGCGGAATCACCGGGATAATATCCGGCAACATCCAGGCCGGATCCGTCTTGGAATCCAAGAACGATTCCACCAATTTCAATTGCTTGATCAAGGCCTTGCGTTTGGCTTCGGATTTGGTTTCCGCCAATTCCGCACGCAGACGACGCCGTTCATCACCCATATCCAGATTGGCGATAATGTTGCGCACGCCTTCGGCCCCAATGCCGACATGGAACGCATCCGCGCCGAATTCTTCAACGGCGGCCTGGTATTCATCTTCGCTGATGACGTCATACATCTTTAACGACGTCAAGCCCGGTTCCGTCACGATATAGGCATCGTAATAGATCACCTGTTCCAATTTTTTCTGGGGCAGATTATTCAACAATGTTGCAATCTTGCCTTCGCGCATGAACCAGGTGTGGGATACCGGCATGGCCAATTTGATATGCCCCATGCGTTCACGACGCACGGCCGACGGGCCGACTTCCACGCCACAGCGTTCACAGACAACCCCGCGGAATTTAATCCGTTTATATTTACCACAGGCACATTCGTAATCCTTGACCGGGCCAAAGATCTGTTGACAGAACAGACCATCCGGTTCCGGTTTCAGGGAATGATAGTTGATCGTTTCCGGCTTTTTGACTTCGCCGTGGGACCAAGACAAAATTTCTTCCGGCGACGCGATGGTAATGCGCAGGGCGTCAAACTGTTCTTTGTTTTCGATTTGTCCAAATATCTTTTGCAGCATATTGGTCATTTATTTTGCTCCTTTCATCGCTTACAGACAGCGTGTTCGTGGTCAGCGTCGCGTCCGGGTTTTGGCGACCCGGGCGCGTCCCACTGAACACCGACCACTAATCAATTTTCTTTGGCGTCATCGCCAGGCCCAGGCCCCGCAATTCACGCACCAAGACGTTAAACGCTTCCGGTGTTCCGGTCTGGATATCGTTGCTGCCGGAAATGATGGCTTCGTACATCTTGTTACGGCCCGCAATGTCGTCGGATTTGACCGTCAACATTTCGCGCAGCAAGTGTGCCGCCCCATGCGCTTCCAGCGCCCAGACTTCCATTTCACCCAAACGCTGGCCACCCATGTGTGCCTTACCGGACAAGGGCTGCTGCGTAATCAGCGAATAATTCCCAACCGAACGGGCGTGGATCTTTTCGTCCACAAAGTGATGCAACTTTAACATATACATCACGCCAACCGTCACCGGCCGGGCAAATTTTTCACCCGTCATCCCGTCATACAGGTCGAATTGACCCGTTTCCGGCAATTTGGCCAATTTCAGCATCCGGCGAATATCTTCGGGGGTCGCCCCGTCGAACGTCGGTGTGGCCATCGGCACCCCGCTGCGCAACAGCGCGGCCTGGGCCCGAACGTCGGTGTCGGTCATCTTTTCCAGTTTTTCCGCCACGTCTTTGCCATAAACCTTGCCCATGATCCCACGCAGGTCATCGGTCACGGCACGCTTGGCCTTGACTTCGTCCAAGACTTCGCCAATTTGCGCGCCCAACGTCCGCGCGGCCATACCTAAGTGCGTTTCCAGAATCTGACCGATGTTCATACGGCTCGGCACCCCCAACGGGTTCAGCACGATATCCACCGGCGTCCCGTCGGCCAAATACGGCATGTCTTCGATCGGCACCACTTTGGACACAATACCCTTGTTCCCGTGACGCCCGGCCATTTTGTCACCCGGCTGCAATTTCATCTTGTGGGCGATATAGACCTTGACNTCTTTCAACACACCCGCGTTCAGCGAATTGCTTTCGGTCGCCTTGGCCACCTCGGCATCGGCTTTTTCGTTCAACAGTTTCAGTTTGACCGTCAACTGTTCACGCAGTTCATCGATACGGGTTTGCGCTTCTTTGTTTTTGACGACGATCTTTTTCATGTCCGCCGGGCGGATGCCTTCGAANACTTCGGCCGTCAATTTTTTACCCACGAACGGCTTGACNCTGCCGGTGCCCGTTTCAATCACGGCGCCTTCGGCNATCTGATANACCTGATCCGCAAAGCCCTTTTCAATAATGGCGATTTCTTCGTCACGGTCTTTGTTGATCTTTTCGATCTTTTGCAGTTCGATCATCTGGGTGCGTTCGTCTTTCTTGACGCCATGACGGGTCANGACGTTCACGCCGATCACGGTCCCTTCTTCGTTCGGCCCGACCTTCAGCGACGTNTCCTTTACATTCAAGGCCTTTTCNCCAAAGATGTTGCGCAACAGCGCTTCTTCGGGNGTCAACAGCGTTTCNGATTTCGGTGACACACGGCCGACCAAAATGTCGCCCTGTTTCACGCGCGCCCCGACATAGATGATCCCNGATTCNTCCAGGTTTTTCAGGGCTTCTTCGCTGACGTTCGGGATATCGCGTGTCAGGCTTTCCGGCCCCAACTGCGTATCACGCACNTTTAATTCTTTTTCAACGATCTTGACGGACGTAAAGACGTCATCGCGGGAAATCCGTTCGGAAATCACGATAGAGTCTTCATAGTTATACCCGCGCCACGGCATAAAGGCCACCAGNACGTTGCGCCCCAGCGCCAATTCGCCGTAATTCATCGACGACCCGTCGGCAATGATGTCGCCGGCCGCGATGCGGTCGCCCACCTTGACCAACGGTTTCTGATGGATCAGCGTTTCGCTGTTCGACCGTTCGAATTTTTCCAGGTTGTAAATATCGACGCCCGTCACGACATTGCGGCTGTTCATACATTTGACCACAATGCGGTTCGCGTCCACCGATTCCACAACGCCGCTGTGTTTGGCCACAACGCCGGTGCGGGAATCACGGGCCACTTCGCGTTCAATACCGGTCCCGACCAAGGGCGCATCCACGCGCAACAGGGGCACGCCCTGGCGCTGCATGTTCGATCCCATCAGGGCACGGTTCGCGTCGTCCGATTCCACGAACGGAATCAAGCCGGTCGCNATGGACATAACCTGGCGCGGTTCCACGTCGATCAAATCGATTTCTTCTTTGGGCACCATGGTAAATTCNCCATCCACACGGGCGGTCACCGTATCTTCGGTCAAGACACCGGCCGCGGACGTCGGGGTGTTCCCCTGGGCGATTTTGTGGCCCAATTCTTCGTCCGCCGTCAGATACACGATTTTATCGGTAATCTTGCTGTTTTCGACGACGTAATACGGCGTTTCGATAAAGCCGTACGGGTTCACACGCGCATACGCCGCCAAGTGGTTGATCAACCCGATGTTGGCCCCTTCGGGGGTGTGNATCGGGCACAGACGGCCATAGTGCGTCGGGTGCACGTCGCGGACATCGATGCCNGCGCGATCGCGGTTCAACCCGCCCGGCCCCANGGCCGAAATACGCCGNTTGTGTTCCAATTCCGCCAACGGATTGTACGCATCCATAAACTGGGACAATTGGGATGTCCCCAAGAATTCCGCCACCAACGACATCAACGGTTTGACGTTGATCACATCNTGGGGCTGCATATTGGCAATGTTCGGGCTGGACAGCGCTTCGCGCACCAGGCGTTCGATACGCACCATCCCGGTCCGGAAATTCTGTTCCAACAATTCGCCNACNGTGCGCACGCGCCGGTTCGACANATTGTCGATATCATCAATCACATCCTTGCGATCAATAATGTTGGTCAGCGTCTTTAACACCGCCAGGAAATCGGCCTTGGTCAACAGGCGTTCATCTTCGGGGCGTTTGCCCGATTCGATTTTCAAACGCTTGTTCATTTTGAACCGGCCCACCGCCGACAGATCATAATACGCCGCGTCAAATCCCTGGCGCAGGAACAGGTTGATCGCGGCCTCTAACGTCGGACGTTCACCCGGCCGGATAATGTTGTAAATTTCAATCAGGGCTTCTTCGCGGTTGGTTGTTTTGTCCGCCATCAACGTGTTGCGGATATGCGCACTGATGGTCGTGTTATCAATCGCAATCAGGGAAATTTCCTTGATCCCCATTTTTTCCAGGTCGGCCAACACTTCTTCGGTGATTTCGGTCCCGGCCGGGTATACCACATCGCCCCCGTTCGTAATCGGATCAAACAGGTATTCGCCAATCAGACTGTCGCCGGCAACGCCAAATGTCTGGGACGTGGCCGCAATCTTGGCCAAACGTTTCGCATTCAAACGATCGCCCTTGGCCGCCAATTCTTTTTTATCCTTGGGGTTCACAATGTCATAGTTCAGACGATATTTATCCAACCCGTCGAACGACGCCACATCCCCGACCCACATGGCCCCGTCAAAGGCCAGGGGAATCTTTTTATAAAACGCCCCCAGGATTTCCGTATCGGACATCCCGCGGATGGTCGTCTTGCGCGGATCGGCGATCCATTTCTTTTCGTCGTCGCTTGCCGGCAGGCAACGCAACAACACCGTCGCCGGGATTTTACGGCGGCGGTCAATGCGGACATAGATCACGCCCTTGGCCTCTTCGAAATCGATCCAGGAACCGTGTTCGGGGATAATACGCGCTGTATACGTTTCGGGGTTTCCGGCGATTTTGGATTCTTTGGTTGTACCGAAAACCACACCCTGGGCACGATGCATCTGGGAAACGATGACCCGTTCCACGCCGGCGGCGATAAAGCTGCCGCGTTCGGTCATCAAGGGCACTTCGCCCATGAAAATTTCTTGTTCTTTGATATCGCGCAAAGATTTTTTGCCATCTTCGGCGACATCCCACAAAATCAATCTCAGCTTCAGTTTCAGCTTGCTGGAATAGGTCATATTGCGCAGCATGCATTCTTTGACGTTATAGACAGGCTTGTCCAGTGTATATTCAACGAATTCCAGATCCGCGACGCCGGCATAATCCTTGATCGGGAACATGGATGAAAAAACATTCTGCAAACCGACATTCTTGCGGTTTTGCGGTTCAACGTCCGCCTGCAGGAAATCTTTGTAAGAATTATATTGAATTTCAACTAAATCAGGAAGCGGAGTTTGCAAAAAACTTTTACCAAAAGATTTTCTAAGTTTCTGGATAACTGCCATTTTTTTGAATCCTTTTTTTATGTGTTTTGCAAACGAAAAAGTTCGCGGCGATATGCTGTTCCCTTTTTACGCCGGGATGCCCGCCCGGGATATACTACACCCCGGGCGGGCGGCGAAACCGTGCCAAAGCGCGGTTT
>JAAVBR010000004.1 GCA_014802705.1 bacterium
TTTGCTGGGGCCTGATCATTTTGGCGGTGATTGTTTTGGGGGCGGTGTTTGTGATGACGCGCCGCGCCGGTCATGCGATCGCGACGTCGGATAACACGGCCAGCCGGTCGGTTGTGGCGGTCGGCGCGGGGGATACGCTGTCGCGCCTGTTGGGGGACCAGGGGATTGGGGCCCGCGATGTGGATGCGATTGCCACAACGTTAAAGAAAAATGCCGGGGTTAAAACCCTGCGCGCCGATCATGACAAGATTGAATTTGTCCGCCGGTCCGAATCCGATCCGGTGGATCAGATCAATTTAATCACGGGCCCATGGCGCCGCGTGGAAATCGTGCGCGGGGACGATGGGGCCTGGACGTGCCAAGTGATGGACATTGAACGCGATACGCGGGCGGTGTATCGGACGGGGGAAATCCTGGACGGGGACAGTTTTTATTTGGCCGGCAATCGCGCGGGGATTCCGGCGGGGATCTTGGCCGACGTGTATGATTTGCTGGCGTTCGAAATGGACTTTGAACGTGATATTCGCGCGGGGCAAAAATTTTCCGTCGTGTACGAAGAAAATTATTTTAATGATACCAAGGTGGATAACGGCCGCGTCTTGGCCGTGTCGTTCGAGGCCCTGCGTGGTCCGGTCAAAATGTATCGGTTCCGCCGCAATGATGGGACGACCGGGTATTATGATGCGGACGGCAACGGGGCGATTAAATCGTTAAAGCGCACGCCCATCAACAATGCCCGCGTCACCAGCAGTTTTAATCTGCGTCGCAAACATCCGGTCTTGGGATACACCCGCGCGCACAAAGGCGTGGATTTCCGGGCGTCCACCGGCACGCCGATTCCGGCCGCCGGGGCCGGGCGCGTGGTGGCCCGCGGCTTTAACAAAGGGCATGGGAACTATGTCAAAATTCGGCATAACGGATCGTATGAAACGCTGTACGCGCATATGTCCCGTTTTGCCAAGGGCGTTGGCGTCGGCACCCAAGTGCGCCAGGGACAAACCATCGGATACGTCGGATCCACAGGGATGTCGACCGGGCCGCATTTGCACTATGAAATTATCAAGAACGGCAAACACGTCAATCCCATGACGGTCAAATTGCCCGCGATCAGTAATCTGGGCGCGGCGGACAAAGAACGATTCTTGAAATACCGTGCGGTGATGGATGATGCGGTTTCCCGCCTGGCCGACCGCCCGGATTTGTTTATCCAGATGTAAGAAAATTTACGTGTCTTAACGCGTGGTGTGGGATTTGCGTGGCGTTTTCGGGCGCGGCATCGGGATCACATCCATCAGGCGTCGCACCATATCCACCGCCAGGTCTGTGTTTTCAATATCCAAAACATAATGCGGCTTGGTGCCGTCATACGGTGTGCCGATGGCCGGCGTGACGCCATGCGCGGCAAAAATGGCCGCGGCGTCGGGAATTTGCTTTACAAACACGGTGTCATCACAGACCAACAGCACCGGCCGCCCCGCGGCATAGACCATATATTCGCCAAACATTTTCTTGTGCGTGATGGACACAAACGGATCCAATTGGTCGTGGATAAAGTTGATAAAATCAATACTTGTCGCCATGTGGTTATTATAGCGCATACAAAATCTGATTGCAAAAAATATTCATATCCGATAAGATTCAACATGAATCCAAAGGGATTTGGGTTCGGGGTTTTCAAGACCCATAGAACGCGGTGCCATGGCATCGTTATCCGTTGATGGTGCTGTGGGCGCCATTATTGCCTGACCCAGGGTCGGGTATCTGTGGTGATACAACAGGTTCGCCGAAAACCACAGAGTCATTCGTTCTATGACCTTGAAAATACCCGGCCGCTTTTTGTGCGGTCTTTTTTTAACGGTCAGGGGGACGAAATGAGAAAGTTTTTATTCATGTTGGTTGTTTTGGGGGCGCCCATGACGGTCTGGGCGATTCCGGGGGGCAAGGCCTGGGGCGAATGGTGTGAAACGAGTACCGATAAGGTTGGTGTGGAAAGTTCAGAATGTGATACGGGATTGGTGTGCGCAGCAGATTTTGTGCCTCAGACCAATGGATGGCATGGAAGCTGTATAGCAGATTGCGGCTATATTATTCAGCATGAAAATACAACAGACTTCACCCCGGAGTATATGCAGAATTTGGATTGGCAAGCCTTTACTGATGAAAGATATCCCCCACATCAAATATATACGATATGCGTTCATGATACGCAGGACGATGCCGCATGGGATGGGCTTTCCCGATGTGAACTTGGATACTATGGATACCCCATCATGTTGCCTGCGGATCCGTGGCAGGTTATCTGTACGGCATGCCCGAATGGCGGGGTGTCGAATCCGGCGGTGACGGGTGGTGTGTTGGGTGGGTACACCGCGTCATCGTGCATGTTGCCGGCGGGCACCACGTCGACCGATACCACAGGCACCTTTACCGTGACGGCGGATTGTCCCTGGGTGGAATAGGGCGGGCGTTATGGTTTATAATACCGGCGCTTGGCCCTTTCCCCTGCGCGCAGGCGCGTGTATTTGCGATATTCGCACAGGCAATTTTGAATATCGTGCAGGCACAGATATCGCCCGCCGGGGTAATCGGGATTTTGCCACCGCACGTCATCCCAATCTTTGCCCCGCGTGACGCGCAGGTGTTCAAATTCGGCCGCCTGCATGGCGTATAAATCGCGGCACCGCGCATCGGCCGCCGCCGGCGACAGTTTGGTGCCGAACAAGATTTCCAATCCCCAATGGGCCCCGGGCCCCACGATTAAAAAGTCATTGGCGGTGTACGGCACGATATCCGGCGCGCCCCACGCATCCCGGGCATAGGTGCAATCCAACAAAATCTGGCCCGCCAAGAATGGCCCGGCAAAGGGCACATTCTGTTCGATAATCTGTAACCCCCGCATGCCGTTCGCCGTGCGCAGTTCGTTCAAAATACGCGGCAGTTCGGGGATCAGGCGTTCCAGCATGATCAGCACCTGGACATGCTTGTCATGGGGGCGGTATGTGGGATCCACCGGGTGCGATGCGATCAGATACGCATTGGAAAACAGCGGCCCGTCTATCCCATCCATGTGCGCCACGGCGGCCCGCCGATCAAACGTTGCGGCGTGCAGGGGCCCGTCAAACAATCGGTCAAACGTGTCGCGCCGGTTAAAGATACGGTACGCGATGATGTTCAACAGTTTGTCTGTGGAGGACATGTCTGTGCCGGTAATATGGCGTGTGATGGCCAATGTCCCGCCGTCCAATTCCCGATACACATTACAGAACCGAAAGTCGCGCAGGATTGCGTCGTCTGTCCATGGGGCGGGGCGGTTCAGAACACACCGGTTGTGCCAAACACACTGCCGGTCATAGATAAATTCATAAAAAGGTGTCAGGTCAGTCATACCCCCATTTTTTCATACCCCGCACCCCATTTCCATTGAAATTTGAATTTATGGCGCGCCCAGTTTCCCCCTCGACAAACAATAACAAAAATCACTGATGGATAGGCCCAGAAGGATTCCCTCGGCACTGTCGTGCCTGCGGGGCAACCGTAATGGCTCGAACGGCGCCAAGGCTTGTTCTCGCCTACTTAGTTGTCGAACCCACGGGTTCAAATCCTGGGGCACACGGGCATAAATTAAAACCGGCCAAACGGCCGGTTTAAATTTATGGCGCGCCCAGTTTCCCCCTCGACAAACAATAACAAAAATCACAAAAAACTCTGATTAACCACATCCGTTTTTTGGATTTTTGTAAAATTGTTCGTCTTCGTATTGGCATCCGGCTGACCGCCGAATGCCGATCCTTCTGGGCGTCTTCACGATTTTAAAACAAAAACACCCCGGATGGGGTGTTTTTGTTTTAAACTGGCGCGCCCAGAAGGATTCGAACCCTCAACCTTCTGATCCGTAGTCAGATGCTCTATCCAATTGAGCCATGGGCGCAACGGTTTTGTATTTTATACCTTTTTATTCCAATTGCAAGGAAAAATATTCATCGCCCCCCCTAAAAACCATAACGCAGGTTGAAATACGGTGTCAGATTGTCAATCACATCGTCGTCCAATGTGCGCAGGTACCGCACCCCGACATCTGCGTACAGCCCACCCATCAGATTCAGGCCCAGCCCCGCCGTCGCGCCATAGACGAATGTGGTCTGGCGCCCGTCATCCGCCCCCGGCGCCCAGCCCAGATCGCGTTTATACGTCACTGCCCCGGCGGTCAGCCCAATGTTCAACCCGCTGCGCCGCAGGGGGATCTTGGGGCTGGCCATGATGTTCATCACATACATTTGGGTGTCCAGGTCATAATCGTGATTGGCCGGGCCATTGGCGGTGTCAATGGTGTATGTCTTGCGATAAATCAGGTTCGCGTATTCAAATTCGGTCCGCATGGGGGTGTTCGCCACCGTGTATCGTACGCCTAGGGCGCCGGAAAAACCGCCGCTGCGCGCGCTGTCCCCGTTCAGGCTGAACCCCAGCGATCCGCCCGCCGAAAAATAGGGCGCCCACGCATGCGCCGATGTGCCCATCAAACCAATCGCCGCCACCACGATAAAAATCTGTTTCATCATATCCCCCATGTTGCATTTGCACCAATTATAGACGCAAAACATACGCGGCGGTATAAAAAAATAAAGGGACTTTTTGTGCCGGAATATGGTATAATATCCACGATGAAATATTTGTGGGGGATTTTTTTAGCCGTGTTGCCGGTTGGCGGGTTTGCCGCCACGAACAGTTTCTTGGCCCCGGCCAGTTTTCCGGGGACGTTTGCCGACCTGGAATTTACCCAACAGATGGCGGTCAAGGCCGCCGGGTACGAGGCATGGGAATCCGAATACAAAAACGGTCGATGCGTGAAAAACTGTGCCTATGTGGGGATCACAATTGCCGATGACGATCGTTTGGTCCAGGAACGAACCAACGCCGCCCTGGGGGATTTACGGCGCCATGGGTACACCCCAACCACGTCCGGCATTTTGCCCACGATGATCATGCCGACCCTGGGCACCGGCGGCGCGGCGCCCCAGTGCACGCCGCATCACCCCCAGATCTTGGCGGGGCAGACGATCCCGGTGGGGGAACCCTTGATCGGTCAACCGCGAATCACGACGCCGTATGGCGAACGGATTCATCCCGTCACCGGCCAGCCCCAGTTGCACAAGGCTGTTGACCTGTCGGCGCCGGTCGGGACCGATGTCTTTGCACCGGCGTCCGGTACCGTGGCGGCCGCGTGGACCGACGCATCATGCGGGATGGGATTGCGGATCACGCACAGTCACGGGTATGAAACGATTTATTGTCATTTGTCGGACAACACATTGGTCAAACCCGGCCAGACGGTCACCGCCGGGTGCCGCGTGGCCAAAACCGGCAACACCGGGCGATCCACCGGCCCGCATTTACACTATGGCATTAAAAAAGACGGGGATTTTATCGATCCGACGCGGTTTTTAAACCGGGGCTAAGGGCCGCCGGGGGCGCCGAAATTGCACATCAAAACTGCCGTTATTGATGGGCGTGCAACTGACAATCCGATCGGCCAGGGTGCTGGCCGTGACCCACTGTTGAAATTTGATTTTTAAAATACCGCTGGCGCCGGTGATGATGACGGCGCGCCGCACCCCCGACGTGGCCAGGGCATTGATTGCGGCCCAGGCCTGTTCTTCGGTTCGCCGATGCAGGTCTAACCGCGCCACACGTGGAACCGGGGGCGCGGGCGGCGGAATCAATTGGCCCAACCGCAATTGGCGCCGCACAGACCGGTTGACGGCCCGCGTGTCGGGCGCAAAGGGGGCATCGGCCATTTTCTGAATATCGGCATCGCTTAGCTGTTTCATGCCCCCATCATAACAAAACAAACTTTTCATTGCAAATCATGGATAAAATGCTTGATTTTTGGGATAAAAGACGTTAAACTGCGGGACGCTGGGTCATCAGAACTGATTAAGCGGCGGTGCATTTGGTCCCGTCCGACGATAAGGATTCTGTGGGAAACCTGGCACCGAAAAACCAAAAACAAAGGAAAAACATTATGGCAAGAGCAGGTGCAAAACGTAGCACACGCAAATTGAAGATTAGCCGCCGCCTGGGTGTGAACCTGTGGGGTCAGGCGAAATCCCCGATCAACAAGCGTAAATATAAACCGGGCCAGCATGGGCCGACCTCTCGCGGGGGGAACTCGTCCGATTACGCCAAACAGATGCGCGCCAAACAGACCCTGAAGGGGTACTATGGCAACGTCGGCGAAAAGAAGTTCCGCGCCTATTATCTGGAAGCGGCCAACATGAAAGGCGACACGCCGGATAACTTGATCGGTTTGCTGGAACGCCGTTTGGATGCGGTGGTTTATCGTGCGAAATTGGCCCCGACCGTCTTTTCGGCGCGTCAGTTGGTCAGCCACGGTCACATTTATGTCAACGACAAACGCGTCAAGATCGCGTCGTACCAGGTTAAACCGGGCGATGTCATCACCGTCAGCGAAAAGGCAAAACAGATGCCGTTGGTCGTGTTGGCGTTGGAATCGGCGGAACGCAATTTCCCGGATTACATCAATGTCGACAGTGCGAACTTCGTCGCCACATTCGTGCGCGTGCCCGCGTTCGACGATGTGCCGTACCCGGTTCAAATGTCGCCGGAATTGGTCGTCGAATTCTATTCGCGTTAAGTTCGAAAAATCCCGCCATCCGGCGGGATTTTTTTAATGTTCAGTTTTCAGAGTGCAAAGTTCAAATAAAAGACCACCTCCCCGGCTCCGCCGGTACTCCTCCACAGGAGGAGAACTTAGTACGTTCTTAAGAATCCAAAGCACCGTCATCCCGTCGCCCGGGCCCCGCGCGAACAGGGTTCGCTG
>JAAVBR010000005.1 GCA_014802705.1 bacterium
CCCTTGTCACTCCCGCGCAGGCGGGAGTGGGTCTATAAAATTAAAAGAACGGTGCTTTAGGTTAGAAGACCCTATTCCCGCACCGGGTCCCGCGCAAACAAGGTTTGCGTGGGTGGTTCCACGCGGGAATGACAAGAGTAAAGTTCTTTATTTCCAAGTACTAGACCACTCCAGAACACAATGGATCCCGACCACGTACCACGGCAGCGAACCCTGTTCGCGCGGGGCCCGGGCGTCGGGATGACGGCACGTGCGTGGGATCAGTTCCCCCTCATATACAAAAAAAAGGGAAGCAACCAGCATAAGGCGGCCCCACCGGAATAAAATTGATCTTTTTATTGGAAATTGGGAATAAATCATGTATAATCAGCCGTAACGCGCCCATAGCTCAGCTGGATAGAGCATCGGATTTCTAATCCGCAGGTCGCAGGTTCGAATCCTGCTGGGCGCGCCAGGTTAAAACAAGAAACACCCCCGAACGGGGTGTTTCTTGTTTTAAAATAGTAAAGACGCCCAGCAGGATCGGCATTCGGCGGTCAGCCGGATGCCAATACGAAGACGAACAATTTTACAAAAATCCAAAAAACGGATGTGTTTAATCAGAGTTTTTTGTGATTTTTGTTATTGTTTGTCGAGGGGGAAACTGGGCGCGCCATAAATTTCAACATGTCTTGTATTATGGCACGTATGAACAAATCGCATTATCTTCTATCACATAAGAACCGGTACCATCACTGAAAGTCCCCATCAGCGGGGGTATATAACAATCCCGAACACTATGGTATAGTGCTTTACCCCCAGTCCGTCCATACCCCAAGGAACTTGCCTGAATTTGTGTCCCCCCATTCGTATACGAAAAGGTTGGACACGATTTGCAAACATCCGCAAAAAGCTCCAACGAGGCACAACCTTGGGATGAACACGCGCTAAATAAGCGACTGGATGTACTTAAATCTTCGTACATATTCTCCGGACATCCAAAGAACGCATTTAGAAACATTGGCTGGCCATTTACATAAGCCGTTACCACGATGTGCATACCATCCCGCCCGCCCTGGGATGGAAACACAACAGCTGATTCCTGGTCAAATACAGGGACCACTCCCTGTAACTCACTGTTCTGGGACAGGGGATAATATTCCCGATACCAAATTTCAAAAACATCATTTCCCTGGGCGGGCCCGGCACACAAAAACGCGGCACACAAACCACCGTTTGCATTAGGCATAAATTCAGGAGAAAAAGATGCGGAAAACCGGGATTTTTAATGGGAATATTTTGCCGAATCTAATCGGTCCTTTGGATTAGGCATAGTGAAATCCGCCCCAACCCCAGCAATTATACCATGTTGCGCGCATACACGCAACATAAAAAAGCCGCCGTTTATCGGCGGCTTTAATTTATTTTCTGGCAATGGTTCCTAAGGTCCCCGGGGAAAACGCGTGGTATAATGCCCCATATATAAAAAAGGAATCGTGATGAAACAGTTTTTTAAATTTATTTGGGCGCAAATTGTATCGTTCTTGCCGGGGGCGACGGGGATTATGTTCACGCCGTCGGGGAATAATTCCGCATGGTATAACGCGTTGCATAAATCCGCCCTGACCCCCGCCGGGTGGTTTTTTGGGGCCGCATGGACGGTGCTGTATTTTCTGTTGGGGTGGGCGCTGTATCTGATTATGAAAAATTCCCGACCCTGGCAACAAAAGATCCGGGCCTATACCCTGTTTGGGATTCATTTGTTTTTAAATGCCCTGTGGACATATTGGTTCTTTGGGGCGCATTTGATGGATATTTCGCTGGTGGTGTTGGCGGTCTTGCTGGGCGTCGCCATTTGGATGATGCGTGTGTTTCGGACCATCGATCGGCGCGCCGGCAATCTGGTTTGGCCCTATATTATATGGCTGGGGTTTGCACTGTATTTAAACGGGGCGATTGTCTATATGAACTAAATCTTTAAAATCTTGAAATTCGGATCCCCGATATTCAGGTATTTTAACCCCAGTTCTTCGACATAGTCCGCGGAATAGCCCTGTAACAGATCAATATCCCGCCGCAATGCGTTTTGGCGTTCAACCTCACTCGTCAACTGTTGCTGTTCCGCGTCCAGGCGCCAAATGCCCATCACGAAGTTTTGGACAGTCACCTCGCCAAAAAAGACGCGGCCAAACATCACCAACGCAAACAGCGTCAGGAAAATGCCCGCCTTGCCCCGCAAACCGCCGCGCCAGGCGCGACCCAAAAAGCCAAAGAAATTTTTGATTTTTTCTTTCATCGGTGGCATTATATCACAAATGTTTGACAATCATAATCAAATTTTTGCCGCGCCCCTGGCCGGCGTCACAGACAAACCGTTTCGCGCCCTGGTGCGGCGCTTTGCGCCCGACGCCCGATTGGTGACGGAAATGATTTCGTGTCATTCCCTGGTTGGGGGACACCGCAATTGCCTGCGTAATTTTGACGATTACCGGGACGAAGGTCCCATCGGCGCCCAGATATTCGGGGCCGATCCCGCCGTCATGGCCGACGCGGCCAAGATTCTGGCCGACGCGGGGGCGAATTGGATCGACATCAATATGGGGTGCCCCGTGCCCAAGGTTGCCACCCGCGCCGGCGCAGGGGCGTTTTTGATGCGGGATCATGCGTTGGCCGGGAAAATCATTTATGCGGTGGCGCGGGCCGTATCCATTCCTGTGTCCATCAAGACGCGCCTGGGGTGGGACGACGAACACCGCGATTGGGCGGATTTAATCCGCGTGGCGGCCGAAAATGGGGCGGCGTTTGCCGCCCTGCACGGGCGGACGCGCGCCCAATTATATGTGGGGCCGGCCACCCTGCCCCGTGTTATCAACAGCCCCATTCCCATCATTGCCAATGGCGATTTGGCCACCGGGTCAGATGTGGCGCGCGTCGCAGAATTGGGCTATGCCGGGGCGATGATTGGGCGCGCCATGCTGGGGCGGCCATGGATTTTGGGGACATTGATGGGGGGCGCGGCGCCCCAAAATCCCGGCGACGTGGTGTTGGAACATTTGGATTTGACGTTGCGCTATTACGGGGAACGGACGGGGGTGCCCCTGTTTCGCAAGCATGCCGCGTGGTACAGCGCCGGGATGAAAAACGCGACCGATTTTCGCATTCGGGTCAACCAGATGACCGATGCGGCGACCCTGCGGGCGGCAATTGCTGAATTTTGGGGTTGCGTTGCCGCGCAATAATTTCTATGATACGGGACAAAAGGTGTTTCAAGGATGGAAAGCAAAATGACAGAAAACAATACAACCGAAATGACTGCGGCACAAATGCTGCTGAATGCGCGTACAACCGGCCGGCGCAAACGTGAATTGGCCACCATTGCCAAGCAATTGTGCATTCGCGAAGAATTTTTAGAGGCCTTGGAAAACGGTGATTATCACAAGATTCCCGAATTGGTCTATGTCCTGGGCTTTGCCCGGAATTACGCCATGGAATTGGGTCTGGACCCCGAAGAAATCGTGGCCAAGATCAAACGTGAAATGGGCATGGGCCCGGACGCAGAATCAGATTCGGATGACGCCGCCGAAGAAGATGTGAATCCCGTCGCGGCGCCCAAGGCATCCGGCGCCCGCTGGGGCAAGCGTGCCATGATTTGGGCAAAAAAATACCGGCTGTGGATTGCCGGGGGGGCAGTCTTGGTGATTGCGGCCGTGGCGGCGGGGGTCATCTGGATGACAATGCGCCCGACCGTTTTGCCGGAAACCGGGGCGGCGGACAATGCGCCGGTGGCCGCGGTGGTGGCAACGGATGCAACGCCGACATATAACCTGGCGGTGCGGGAACGCTTTGGCACCGAAAACGCCGACAGCGCCGATATCGTTTTACAGGCCAATCAAGAGGCTTGGATTAAAATCGAAGATCCCCGTGGCAACAATGTGTTCAGCCGCGTTTTGGTCCCGGGCGACATTTACTATGTACCGGCCGGCGGTCGGCACAAGGCGACATTTGGTAATGCCGGTGGCGTAGACATTTGGGTCAACGGCCGTTTGGCCCCACGGGTGGGGCCCGACCATGTGCGGCGCGCAGGCATCGTGTTAAACGCGGCCAGTTTATTGCCGGCATCCGCACCCGCGGTCCAGCCGTAAAAACACCGACAAATCATAGGAATATAAAGGGCGAATTTTATTCGCCCTTTTCGGTTGAATTTTTCGTTTTTTAGCCTATATTGGATAGCATGAATACAATAAAAATACGCGGCGCGCGCGAAAACAATCTTAAAAACATTGATCTGGATATCCCCAAGAATAAACTGGTGGTCTTTACCGGTGTTTCGGGGTCGGGAAAATCATCCTTGGCCTTTAACACAATTTATGCCGAAGGCCAACGGCGTTATGTCGAATCCCTGTCGTCATATGCGCGGCAATTCTTGGACATGCAAAAGAAGCCTGATGTCGATATGATCGAAGGACTGGCCCCGGCCATTTCCATTGAACAAAAGACGACATCCAAAAACCCGCGTTCAACCGTCGGCACCGTGACCGAAATTTATGATTATTTCCGCCTGTTGTGGGCGCGAATCGGTGTTCCCCATTCCCCGGTGACGGGGTTACCCATTCAATCCCAGACCATCGGGGAAATGGTGGAATGGACCCAGAAAATTCCCGCCGGGACCAAGATTTATATCATGGCGCCGCTGGTCCGCGACCGCAAAGGGGAATATCGCAAGGAAATCGCATTCTTGATCAAACAGGGATATACCCGCGCGATTATCGATGGGGACCTGTACGATTTGGCGTCGGTGCCGGCGTTGGATAAAAATAAAAAGCATAATATTTTCGTCATTGTTGATCGTATGCAGATTCCGGCCGAAAAATTAAATGACGCCGACCAAGAAGAATTTAATTCCCGCATGTATGCGTCGTTCGAAGGATCCCTGCGCCTGGTGCCGGGGTCGGTTTTGGTACGGCGCCTGGACACCAACGAAGACATTTTGTATTCCCAAAACTATGCCTGTCCAGTCAGTGGTTTTACCGTGCCGAAAATCGAACCGCGCCTGTTTTCTTTTAACGCGCCGATGGGGGCGTGCACGGCGTGCGACGGGTTGGGCGTGCAAATGAACATGTCCCCGGATTTGATTGTGCCGGATCCCTCTAAATCCATCTTGGACGGGGCGATTGCACCGTGGTCGCGTGGCGGCATGCTTAGCCAGTTTGAGCATCTGATGGATGCGCTGCATAAAAAATTTAAAATCCCGTTGACCAAGCCGTGGCATACACTGACCGATGAACAAAAGAACCTGATTCTGTACGGCACCGGCGACGAACCCGTCAAAATTACGTGGAACGGTTACGTTTATGAAAAACCGTACGAAGGCGTCATTCCCAACATCGAACGCCGCTGGCGTGAATCGGATTCAGAGGCGATGCGTGTCGAATTATCCAAGTATCAGGCACAAAAGCCCTGTCCGATGTGTCATGGGAAACGTTTGAATATCCAGGCCCTGTGCGTTAAAATCAATGGCATGGACATCATGGACGTCAGCGACATGTCCGTTGATGACGCCATCAAATGGTTTATGGACCTGCCCCTGCATTTGGGGCAAAAGGACAACGATATTGCCCGCGTGATCCTGCGCGAGATTACCAGTCGCCTGCAATTTTTACAGAACGTGGGATTGGGGTATTTAACCCTGTCGCGGATGGCCGGCACCCTGTCAGGGGGCGAGGCACAACGCATCCGCCTGGCGTCACAAATCGGCAGTGGTCTGTCCGGCGTGCTGTACGTTTTGGACGAACCGTCGATCGGCCTGCACCAAAGCGATAATGACAAATTGTTGGACACGTTAAAAATGCTGCGTGACAAAGACAACACCGTCATCGTGGTGGAACACGACGAAGACGCCATGCGCGCGGCGGATTATTTGGTGGATATCGGGCGCAACGCCGGCATCAACGGGGGAAACATTGTGGCCGCCGGCACACCGGCCGATGTCATTAAAAACAAAAATTCCCTGACGGGGCAATATTTGTCCGGAAAAAAGAAGATTGATGTTCCCAAAAAACGCCGCCCCGGCAACGGCCAATCCATCACCATCCAGGGCGCACGTGAAAACAACCTGAAAAATATCGACGTTGAATTTCCGTTGGGAAAATTCGTCGCCCTGACGGGGGTATCGGGATCGGGAAAATCCACATTGTTGTTGGACACGCTGTATCCGGCACTGATGCGCGCGCTGTATAATTCCAAACTGGAAACCGGGGCGCACGACATCATTCGCGGCATGGAAAACATCGACAAAGTCGTCGACATTGACCAATCGCCCATCGGCCGCACCCCGCGCAGTAACCCGGCAACATACACCGGGGTCTTTACCAACATCCGCGATTTCTTTGCCGCCCTGCCCGAGGCCAAGGCCCGCGGCTATTCATCCGGGCGATTTTCATTCAATATCAAGGGCGGCCGGTGCGAGGCCTGTCAAGGCGACGGCCAGATCAAGATTGAAATGAATTTCTTGGCCGACGTGTATGTGGAATGCGATCGCTGTCACGGGGCGCGATATAACGACGAAACCCTGACCGTGAAATACAAGGGCAAATCCATCGCCGACGTCTTGAACATGACGGTGGACGAAGCCTATCGGTTCTTTGTAAACGTCCCCCAGATCGCGCGCAAATTGGAATTATTGAAACGCGTGGGGTTGGATTACATCAAACTGGGGCAAAGTTCCTTGGATCTGTCGGGGGGCGAGGCCCAGCGGATCAAATTATCCAAAGAATTGGCGGCGCGCGGCACGGGCCAAACGCTGTATATCCTGGATGAACCGACAACGGGGTTGCATTTCGAAGACATTAAAATGTTGTTATCGGTGCTGCATGAATTGGTGGACCAAGGCAACACGGTCATTGTCATCGAACATAATTTAGAGGTCATTAAAACCGCCGACTGGATCATCGATCTGGGGCCGACGGGTGGTCATAACGGGGGCCAGGTTGTCGCCGTCGGCACCCCGGAACAAGTGGCCGAAAACCCCGATTCTGTAACGGGGAAATATTTGAAAAAGTATTTGAAATCTGATAAAATATCCAAGAAATAAAAACCAAGGGAGATTATAAATGTTTGGGTTTGGAAAAAAGAAAGCGGACACCAAAAATCCGGTCGAAATCGAAGAAAGCGTCACAATGGGTAAAATCCCCACCAGCATGAAGGAAACCGCCGCCCGCATGATGGCCGGTCAATTCGATATGAACGACATGTTGGCCCAATTGAAACAGATTAAAAAAATGAGCAATTTCAGCGGTCTGTTAAAAATGGTGCCGGGTATGGCCCCCGCCGTTGCCGCCATGAAAGAAAAGATCAAGGACGGCAGTGTCGATGCCCAGATCCGCATTCTGGAGGCCATGACCCCCGCCGAACGGACGGAGCCGGAAAAGATCTTTGCCAATGCCAAAACCCGCATCGCGGAAACCGCCGGGTGCACCGTGCGTGACGTGGAACATATCTTGAAACAATATACCAAGATGAAGCAGCAAATGTCCATGATTCAACGCATGGGCGGGATGGAGGCTGTGATGCAAAAAATGCAATCCGGCGCCGCCGGCACCCCCGGGGGCGAACAATAACAATCCCGTGACGATTTGATGAAAATTCTGAATAAAAAAATTGCCGCGAAAAAATCGTCTGCCGCCTGGATTCAACGCCAGGCGGCCGATCCCTATGTCGCCCGGGCCCAACGCGAAGGCTATCGGGCGCGGGCAGTCTATAAATTGATTGAAATGAATGAAAAATTTCATTTCCTGAAAAACGGCCAGGTGGTCGTCGACCTGGGGGCGGCGCCGGGATCATGGTCACAATACATTGCGCGCGAATTCCCCAAATCCAAAATCTTTGCCATGGATTTGTTGGAAATCAAACCCATTGTCGGCGTGGAATTTTATCAGGGTGATTTTACCACCGATGATGCCCTGGCGTGGCTGGAAGAACAATTACACCTGGCGCCGGATGATACCACGCATGGCCCGGTGGACGTGGTGTTGTCTGATATGGCCCCCAACACCGTGGGCCATAAAAAGACCGATCATATTCGGCAAATGGTGTTATTGGAATATGCGCTGGATTTTGCGCTGCGCGCGTTAAAGCCGGGCGGCACATTTGTGGCCAAATCCTTTACGGGTGGGACCACCAACGATTTATTAAAATTGTTCAAAGAAAATTTTGACCGCGTTTATCATATCAAGCCCCCATCGTCACGCAAGGACAGCGTGGAAATGTTCATCGTCGGCTTGGGATTTCGCGGCCGATAAAAATAAAAACAAAAACGGGGGCGTCGCGCCCCCGTTTTTGTTATTCGGCATCCATCGATTGGGCCAGATTCTTTAATTTCACCAATTCCAAATACATATAGACATTCGCCGCCGCATACAAAATCAACGTGAACGCCAGATAATACATCATGGTCACCAATCCCACCACCGGAAAGACCAAGATCAAAATGGCCGCCGCCACCAACACAATGGCCAAAATCAAATCCATGACATAGTGGCCAAATCGGGCGCGCGCCATGTGGATCGCAAAGACCAGGGCCTGGATCGCCTTGGCCAGGAACAGGATGGCAAAGACATACACCAGCCCAATCATCGCCCCCACCGGATAGACACAGAACAGCACACCGATCAAAATGTTTAACAATCCAAAGACAATATCCAATCCGCGACTGGACCCCGGCCGACCGTCGCCCGCCAGGCCCACGATCACCCGATAAAGCCCAAACAGCCCCAGGATCACCCCCGTCACAACGGTCAAGGCCCCCAGAATCTGAACCGGCCGGAACAACATCACAACCCCCAGGATCGCGAACAAAATCCCTTCGCCCAGCAGGAACATGCTGCTGCGGTTATATAAACGCCGAACGTAATCCATCACCGGATTTTCTGAAACGCGCCGCGCGCGCACTGTTTTTGCCTTGGCCATAAAATTCCCCCCTTTGGTTTACCCCCATTATATCGCGGGATATTTTAAAATGCAACCCGGGCCGCGGTGGTTTATATTCCCAACAGCCGATAATATAAATCCAACGTATCCCGCGCCATCCGCGTCGCGGTATAATGGCGCAAGTATTGTGAATAGGCCCGGATGGCGGACTGGGTCCGGGTGCGGGGCCGATCAATCATTTGAATCATGCGGTCCGCGTATTCATCGACATTGATTTCTGATTTGTCGTTCACGGACGCGTACAGCGCCGCCGACCCAAACATTTCACGCAGCCCCGGCGTATCATTCGACACAATGGCCAGGTTATGGGCCATCGCCTCGATCCCGGCGAACGAACATGCCTCGGACACCGACGCGAACAAGGCGCAATCGGCCATGGCATAGATTTTATCCATTTCATCCCCATAGGCAACATACCCCATCACACGAATCGGCAGGCCATCAATTTCCCGGCGAATATCATCGGGCACATCGCCGCCGCCGGTGACCAAAACCTCGATCTGGTGCGTGGCGGCAACGCGTTTAATGGCGGGAATGATTTTGGCAAAGCCCTTGTGCGGGGCCCATCCACCCGGAAAGATAAACCGAAAAACCCCGTCGGTGGCCTTGGATTTCTTGCGCACCGTGGGGGCGTCAATGCCGTTGTAAATCACACTGACCGGGCGCCGGTTATTCAGTGTGGTCAAAAATCCCTTGCCCGTGGCGCAGACCGAAATAATATGATCCATGTTAAAGAACGGATTGCCCGCCGGATTGGGATTGGCCCGTAATGGCGAAAAATGCAACACGCCGATGCACCGGCAATAAATGCGGGCGCGAATGGCATAACACAGGGCCTCGATCCCCATACAGTTACACTTGATAATAATATTTTCCATTTTGGACAACATGGGCGCCAACCACATGACAATCCCGTTGATCATGGTATCCAACGGAAATCCAAAGGGATACGTAATCCGCACGCCATCATCGGTGCGTTCCATTTTAATCCCGGTGTATTCAGGGGAATATTCACACATGATTCGAAACGTGCGGACATTTTTGGGCATGTGCGCCCCCAGCACGTTCATATAGCGCACAATCCCACTTTGATAGCGGGCATCACGTGCATCCAATTCAATGATATTTATAATCGGATCTGACTTCTTTGCCATTTATACGTCCTTTACCGATTACAGATTATACGTACATTCCCCCGGAATCACAAGTTCAAAGTCACCACTTTCGTCACTGCCATTGGCGATGGGGGCGTTGGTGTCCAACGGCATCGCCCGACAGGATTCCACGCCACTCCACACGGCCGATGAATCAGAATACCATGTAAAGCCATTACCACTGTTCATGGCGACCGTCCCGGTATAGTACCAATCCGCGTGATAGGGACCACAGTGGGCATAGCCGTCGCGATATTCAATTCCATAGCATGGCGCGCAGTACCCGTTAAATATCCCGCCGGACGGTTCCCATGTCGGATCGGCGCTTAGATTGGTCATTTCATGGTCGTTCCCCAGTCGGGTTAAATAAAACCCATCCAGGCAGCCCACAAATTCGTATTGATAATAAACCTGGTCTGTCGGTGTGGGCGTCACCGTCCCCGACGATCCGGACGAACCCGAGCCCGACGGAAAACCCGAAATCTCTGTGGATTTTATTTCCCGAAAATAACACGTTGGGTTGACGGTTGCCGACGGATATGTGGTATATGTAAACGTTCCCGTTTGTTCACAACCGGCATCTAAAAACTGTTGCATTGAATCATCGATACGACTAAATGTGCCGTTGTAATAACTGCCCATACAGCAATACATATTTCCATTTGCCCGGAAACACCCCGTTGTCGGCCCAATGGAAATATCTTGGACCGTAAAACCAGAAAACAACGGGGAATCCGGCGCATAGGCGTAGTAATATATAACTTCCTCTGTCGTGACATCCGGTGTGGTTGTGACAGGCCCCGTCGGCGTCGTTGTAATGTCCGGCGTGGTGGTCACATCGGGTGTTGTGGTGACGCCCGGCGTGGGGGTCGTGGTGGTGGTTCCATCGTCCGACAACATCCATTGATTGTATTTGGCCCCCATATTCACGCCCGTCTGTTGCAACGTGTATATTTTCCCGGGCGTGCGCCCCGGTGTTGTTGTCACTTCCGGGGTCACCATGCTATAGGGCCATGGTTGTTCATCGGGCGGGCATGTTGTTACCATCGGGACGTCTGGCGTGACCGTGATATCCGGCGTCGTGGTAATATCCGGCGAGGTCGTGACATCGGGTGTTGTGGTGACGTCCGGGCTGGTCGTCACGTCCGGCGTCGTGGTCACATCGGGCGTGGTCGTCACCGTGGGCGTTGTGGTCGTTGTGGGATCCGACGCCGCGGGCCGCATGGTGCGCGTTGACATCGTGGCCATGGCCGCATGCGCCGCCGTGCCGCCCAAAACGGCAAAGACGGCATTTAAAAATCCAACGAATCGTATAAAGCGTCCTGACATTATATCCCCTTTCCCCCGGTTTCCCGACGCGCCCAACGCCGCATCCAAACCACCGTTTGGATTAGGCAATTTTTTTAATACCACAACCCCCGGATTTCCGGGAAATTCCACGCGGAATTTTTGCCTAATGCAAACGGTGGTTTGGATTAGGCATAGGTTAGATACGCGCAATTGCCCACATTATAAGGCATAGCGCGATATTTTACAAGCATCAATTTTGAACATTTTTAGTCATTTGTTCCCAGCCCCAAATTTTCCGGCGTCAATCGCCCCATCGCCGCCAAAACGGCAAAGAATGCCGATGTCTGACTGTGGCGGGCGCGCGCCAGGCTGACCCGCGCGTCCAATAAATCTTGGCGGGCGTTCAAGACATCCAGCACCGTTCGCCGGCCGGCGCGTTGTTCGGCACTGATGCCATCGACGGCCATTTGACTGGCACGAATACGGGCCGTGGCGGCGGTGATGGCCGCCGTTTGCGCGTCATACAGATTCCATGCCTGGCGCAGGTTTTCCACCACCGCACGGCGCGCATCCACGATTTTTTGCCCGATGCCATCCACGGTAAATTGAACCCGATCCATATTCGCCGACGCCGTCCCGCGATCATAGATGGGCATACTGAAATAAATCCCGACGCGCCCATCCCGCACCCGATCCAGCACGGGAATGTCATCCATCTGCATCGCGGATGCGCGAATATCCACCGACGGCATACGCGTTTGACGCGCGACCACAATGTCTTCGCGGGCGGCGGATTCCTGGGCCGTCAACGCAACCAGGGCCGGATGATCCCGCAACGCCACCGTCTGGGCATCATCAATATTATCGGGGAATATATCCCGCATGGGCGTCACATCCACGTCCCCATATTCATCCGCCACATCGCCATAAATGCGCCGAAATGTTTCCAGGGCATTGTCATATTGGGCGCGGGCCTCGATCACATGATATTTGGCCGATTCCAATCGCGCCATGGCCGCCGACACATCGGATTTGGTTAAATTGCCGACCGATTTTTGCGCCGCGACAAAATCGTAATATTCCGCCAACACCCGTTGATTGTTTGTGTTTAATTTTAAAACCTCTGTCGCGTTCAAGACATTGACATAGGCATTGATGGCCGACAAAAAGACGTCTTGTTGTGTCGCGTACAACAGGGCCTGTTGCGACGCCAGCATCCCTTTGGCGGCCTTGACCCGGGCGACGGTGGCAAAGCCCTGGAATACATTTTGTTGAAATTCCACGCCGAACTGGGTCGGGACCGTATTGTAATCATGGCCCATCACCCGCGTGCGTGCCAATCCGGCATTGGCCCCCACCCCCAGATACGGCTTATATCCCGTCCGCGCCAGGTCCAGATTCGCCATCGCCGCATGGACCGCCGCCCGCTGTTGCCCAATCACGGGGTTGGCGTCATAAACCGCCCCCAGTGCCCGATACATATCCGCCTGGGCCGGTTGCAGCATCAATATTCCCCCCACAAAAATCATCAGATATTTTTTCATTTTCCCCCCTGCTCTTGCTTTATAACCTGGTTTTAAATTGCCGAATGGCCAGGCCCCAAATCACCGCGCCCACGGCCAGCATGGCGCCATATTGCCGCATGACATACATCACATCCGTTCCCTTTAAAATCAAATGCCGCACCAGATAGGCATAGTGGCTGAGCGGATTCATCCGACTGATATACTGCAACACCACGGGCATATTTTCCGTCGGGATAATTGACCCCGACAGCATCAACGCCATAAATGCCACAATAATCACGCCAAGTAAGGCCTGTTGCTGGGTCCGGGTAAAATCTGCCAGCAAGACCGCCGCCCCGCATGCCGGCACGCAAAACACAAAGTATCCGACCAAAAACCAAATCGGCGACCCCACAAACGGCAATTTATACACCCACCGCCCAATCGCCAAAATCGACAGCATAATGAAAAACGTCACCACCACATAGGGCACAACCTTGCCCAAAATAATATCGTATTTGGATATCGGCGCCGAAATCAGGGTTTCAATCGTGCCGGCCTCTTTTTCCTTGGTGATGGCGATTGTGATTAAAATCAATAACGACAAAAACACCAAAATGGCCATCAGGGACGGCACCATAAACCACTTGGTATTCAATTCGGGGTTAAATAAAATTCGCGTATGAAATGTGATGGGGGCCGCCGCCGGCGTATACCCCAATTCTGTGACGGCGGATAAAATAATGCCTTGTAGATAGCCCTCGATACTCTGTGCCTTTAAGATATTGGTGGCGTCAATCAAGATCTGGACATGGCCGTTTCCCCGCGCGACGGCCCGCGTCAATCCCCCGTCGGGCGCCAAAATCGCCACATCGGCCCGGCCGTTTTGCACGGTCGCCACCGCATCATCGGCGGTGTCCGGCACACGCACAAACCACCCCGATCCGATGGCATGTTGATAGACGCGATCCATCAACGTGTCGCCCGGGGCGCTGTCAATGACCAGGCGCAGGTTTTGGGCCTCCATCGTGATGGCGCCACTGTACACCACCAATTGCACCGCCGGCATGACCAGCACCGCCAACAACAAAACCGGGTCGCGCACCAGGGCGATGATTTCTTTTTTAAAAAATCCCCACAATCGTTTCATTCCAGCGTCCTTTTAAATCGCACCAGGCACACGATAATCAGCACCATCGCCACCACCGCCATGGCCGCCAATTTGGGCATCATGGGGCCGATGGGGGACCCTTTTAGAAACTGATCCCGGCACAGGTCGATATAAAACCGCGCCGGAAAAACGGACGACGCCACGCGATAGGCACGGCCCATATATTCCACCGGAAAAATAAATCCGGATAACACCACCGCCGGCAACAGGCCCACAATGCACGCGAATTGAATGGCGACGTCTTGTTTATGCGTGGATACGGAAATCAGCAATCCGATCGCCAAATATCCCAAAATAAACAGCATCGTCCCCACAATCAATGTCACATACCCGCCCACAAATGGCACCCCAAACACCAGGCGCCCCATCACAAAGACCAATACAAATCCAATCAGGGATAAAATCGCGTACGGCACGACTTTGCCCAAAATAATTTCCAACGTTGTCGCCGGCGTGGACAACAGCATTTCCATCGACCCCCGTTCCCATTCCCGGCATACCGTCAATGTGGTCAGCATAATCGCCACCAACGCAATAATCACCGCCGCCAATCCCGGCACCGAAAACCACCGGGAATTCAGTTCCGGGTTAAACATATACCGCGTCTTGATATTCAACGGATCCGTCACCATGGCGCGCGGCATATCGTTTATTTTAAACCAGGCGTTTTGATTGATTGTCCGCAGGTAATTGGTCATGGCGATCATCGATGAATTATCCGCCCCATCCAACATGATTTGCACATCGCCGTGGGCGCGATGCATATCGCGTTCAAAATGGGGTGGAATGACCAAGACCGCCCGCACCCGTTCGCGCAGGATTTCATCAAACGCGTCCCCCGGATTGGCCAAATCCCGCGGGATAAAATAATTCGACGCGCCAAACGTATCCATCAATTGACGCGATGCCGCCGTCCGATCCATATCCACACCGGCCATCGGGATGGACCGAATATTAAATTCAATCGAATTCCCCAGGATCAACACAATCGCCACCGGCAACAGCAGCGCCATCACCAACGTGAACGGATCACGCAAAATATGCTTAAATTCCTTGGCGAAAATGGCGCCGGCCCGGGCGACGGAAAATCGCATCATCGATTGCCCCCTTCGACCAGGCGGATAAAGACATCTTCCAACGACGGCGATATTTTTTGAATATCAAAATCCCGCCGGTAACGCCGAATTTCGGCCGCCGCATTCACCCCATCGCGAAAGCGCACATGGTAATGCCGGCCATAGGGTTCAAAAATATCCACCCGATCTGCCGCCGGCATTTTCGGATTTTTCACCCGCGGGGTAAAGTTATACAGCGTGTCGCCAAACGTTGCGCGTTTTAGGGCGGCGGGACTGTCCACTGCGATCAATTCACCCGCCCGCATCAGGGCAATGCGATGGCAATTTTCGGCCTCGTCCATGTAATGGGTGGTGACGAAAATCGTTTTACCATCTGCCGCCAATTTCTGAATCAATTGCCAAAACCGCATGCGCGATTGCGGCGCCACGCCGGCCGTCGGTTCGTCCAGGAATATGATTTTCGGATCATGCAACAGGGCAACCCCCAGGGCGACCGCCTGTTTAATACCACCGGGTAAATCCCGCACCACCGTGCGCAAATCCCGATCAAACCCGATAAATTTTAATAAATCCGCCCGGCGACGATCATACACACCACGGGGCACATCCCGCAACGCGGCCGCAAAGTCAAAGTTTTCCGACACCGTCAATTCGTCGTACAGGGTGAACCGCTGGGACATATATCCGACCATACGCTTGATCACGTTTTGGGTCCCCGGCGTAAAGATATGCCCGTCAATCACGACGCGCCCACGGGACGCCGGGATTAACCCGCACAGCACGCGAATGGTCGTCGTCTTGCCCGCGCCATTGGCCCCCAGGAATCCGAAAATCTCCCCACGCGCCACGCGGAACGATACGTCGCGCACGGCATAAAAATCGCCGAAAATAACCGACAGATTTTGAACATCAACCATGGGGGTCTGGGATTTTTTGATCATGCCGCCCCGCCCCCATGCCGGATAAAAAATTCATCAAACGTCTGGACACGGGCGCGACGTAATAAATCTGTGGGTTCGCCCGCGCGCAGGACACATCCCCGATCCATAACGGTCACGTGGGTACAGCGTTCGGCCTCGTCCATATAGGCGGTGGATAAAATAATCAAAATGCCCCGCGCCACCGATTCATGCAACAGGGTCCAAAATTCGCGCCGACTGATGGGATCGACGCCGTTTGTCGGCTCGTCCAGCAACATGACACGCGGCGACCGCAACAGCGCACACATCAGCCCCAGTTTTTTATACATGCCGCCCGACAATTTTCCGGCCGGCAATTGGGTAAATTTATCCAACCGCGTCAGGTGTAATAACTCGTCCCGCCGCCGGGCAAAGGCGCCGGCATCAATACCGTATAATTTGCGAAAGAAATCCAAATGTTCATCCACCGACAGGTCGGCGTATAAACTCTGGCTCTGCGGCATGTACGCCATGTGATGCCGAAAATCCGCAAAGGATATGTCCCGTCCATCGATTTTATACGACACGTCACCCCCACCCGCCCGCATCAGGTGTAACATAATCCGAAACAGGGTCGTCTTGCCCGCGCCCGCCGGCCCGATCACGCCGTACAAATGCCCCGACACAAAATCTGCCGACACGTCGCGCAGCGCGGACACGTTTCCAAATTCTTTGGACACATGTGTCAGATGAATATCAACGTTATTTTTGGGCATGGATCAATGTACTTTCAATGGTCATGCCGGATTTCAAGGTTAAATCCGCGTTGTCAAATTGCACCTTGACCCCATAGACCAAGCGCGTACGTTCGGCGCGCGTCTGGACATTTTTCGGGGTAAATTCGGCCTCTTCACTGATTTTGATAATACGCCCGGGGAATGTTTGATCGGGGGCCTCGGGCAATAAACCCGTCACCACATCCCCCACATGCAACCGGTGCAACATTTCATACGGCACATAAAAATAGGCCCAGATGTCATACGGATTTGCCACCGACAGCATTACCGTGCCGGGGGCGACGACTTCGCCCACCTCGCGAAATTTATTGATGACCATGCCGTCAATCGGCGATTTGATACGACACCAATCCAATTTCAGATCGTTGTCCTGTTTGGTCCGTGCCGCGGCGTCAAATTGCGCCTGGGGGATATGTCCCTGGGATTGCAGGGTGACGGCGCGTTCATAATCCCGATCAATCTGGGCCGCCATAATTTTATATGTGTCGCATGACAATTCCATCAAGGCATCGCCCCGGGCAACCGGGTCGCCTTCGCGGACCCAGATTTGGGAAATATCCGACGCCACGCGCGCCGACAAATAAACCTTGGTCGTTTCCAGGGTGCCGGCATAAACAAACGGCCGACGCCCCATCACGCGCCGCACAATCACAACACCGGCGACAATCGCCACCATCACGATAATAATAATCCAGATTATTTTCTTGCGCCGTGGGGTCATGTAAAATCCTTTTTCATGTCCCCATATTATGCCAAATTTATCACCTGTTTGACCCAGGTATCATTTCTTAGCGCCCACGCATCCGGTATCGCGCCATCATAGACGCCATCTGATTTTGATCCGATGTCACACGGATCACCCGGCCACAGTTGGGATGAAAATCTTTATCGTCGCCCCAAACCAACCAGATAACCTTTTTACCCGCCAAATCATGCCGCGGCATTTGTCCGGGAAATTCCCCGTCGGTAAAGATGATTTTATTGACGGCGCGCCGATCGGAAAACGACCGCACCGCCAAATCCCAATTGGTACCGCCGCGCGGTGGGATTCTGAAATTGTTGATGTCGGATTCGCTCTTGATCCGGACAAAGGGATAAAACGTATCACTGAAACACCCGACGCGCAGGTCCGAATTTTTCAACAGCGGTTTTAATTGCCGCAAAAAGTTGCGCAGGAATTCATCACTGACCGAACCGCTGACGTCCAACAAGACTTCGGTTTCCGACCGATTTTCGGCATCCATATCTTCGACGCGGGCCATGTAATCATTGTCGGCGGATGACCGGCGATACGACCATTGATCGGTGTCCACATCCAATGTCTGTTTCAAGATGCGCCGCCAATCGGTCACCGCGGGCGCGCGGCCCACATCGCCAAAATCGCGTATCCGATCCGATTGCATGGCCCGGTTTCGCCCGGCGTCCAATTCGCGACGCATTTGGTCGGCGATGCGCCGTTTTTCACGGGCATTTTGTTGGGTAAAATCTTTTTCTGACGGCACGTCTTGCGGGGATGGGGACGCGGCGTTTTCATCATCCGCGTCCGACCAAATGTCATGATTATCGTGCCCGGATGGAATGCCGTCGGCATCGGCATCAGAATTCCCATCGCCATCATTGTCAGATGGCGACTGATTTTGTTTATCTTTTTGTTTATCCTGATGTTCGGCCAACAATTTTTCGTACATTTCGTCGGCGCTGAACCCAATGGCGTCGGGCATATCCACACCACCATCCACCATGGGCAGATTTTCCGCCACCAGCATTTGATTGATCACCGCGTCCGTCGCCAGGTTCCAGATTTGCGTATGCCGCCCCGCCAAACGATCCATATGACGAAACGCCACATGCATCACTTCGTGGGCATAGACAAAGATACGTTGATCCGGGGGCAAGGCATCAAAGAATTTCGGCGCGTAATAGACGACGTTTCCATCGGTGGCGGCCGTTTGTACACCGGGGCGCACGACGGTTTTCAAATTCGCCATCACGGTCCCCAACAACGGGAATCGGGCCAAGACACCCATCCGCACGTCTTCGATCATTCTTTGGCGTTCGTCAAATGTCATGGTATCGAAAAATTCCGACACACGGTCCGCCATCTGTTACCCCCGCATAAATTGGGCCGTCGCCGCGGCGCGCAACTGGTTCAGGCGATTGATATCGTTGCCCGCCCACATCGAATCAAACACCGCACGAATTTCCGGTAACATGTATTTTTCGATAAAGTTACGTACCTTTACAACCTGATCATCCGTCGCACGCGTCCAGCCGCCCGCCATCGCCAATTGCCCCTCAAACGTGCGGGGCACCATCGACGGGTTCGCCGTGCCGGACACAATGTCATCCAGGGTAATCATCGGCGCATGCGCAAACGCGATCAAGGCCGCTGTGTTTTCCGGCCCGATCTTGTTTTCCAATAATTCACTCCGCAACACATTGTTGTTCGCGTAAATCATATCCGACACCTGGGCCCAGCCGCGCGGATCCACCGCCCACTTCTGCGGTTTTTCTTCGTCATAGGCCGAATAGAACACATTGCTATTATTCGCCACAAACCCCGCCACCAACGGGTGCAGGTTTGGGCGACCATCGCGACGCCGTTCGGCGCCCCATTCCAACCAATCGGCCATATTTAATTTCAAATGGATATGCCCCGCCATACGCCGGAACAGGGGCGCCGGCATATTGTACGCCGCGCCGGAATCCGCCTGTTCATTCCCGGCCAAGACCACCACCGCGTTGGATGGCAGGGGACCGTGACTCGGGCCAATGGATCCCTTAAGCACGATGTGAAAGATCAGCGACTGCGTCGTCGGTCTGGCGTTGGTCACTTCGTCAATAAACAGGATGTGCTTTTGATCCGGCGTCGCCGCGCATTTCCGGCACAACACATTATACCAATCGGGCGCCACCCATTGCCCGCCGCCGGTCAGCACCGTCGGCGCACCGTCAAAGGGATTGCCCCCGTCGGCCCGGCCCGTGGTCAAGGGTAAGGATGCGCCCGTGGGGTAGATCACCTTGCCCACAATATCTTCGGGCAAGACGCCGTTCCACAGCGGCACCGCGGTTAAATCGGGATCAATTGCCATCACCCGGTCGGTTTTACCGACACCCGACGGGCCGTGTAGCATAAAGGATTGACCATTGTTCACATAGAACGCCATTTGCTCCCGCACCGACATCGGCGCCCGTTCAATCGTCACGCCATAGGCGGGTATTTTAGAGGGTTTGGGGGTTTCGCTGGTTTGCTGATCGTTGTCGTTGGCATTCTCAAACGATGGATAAATACGTGACACCACATTGTTTTCGCGACTCATTTCCGGCACGAAATATTTTTGCATAAAATTATAAAGGAATGTTTTCTTGAATTGCCCGTTGTATGTTTTGGCATCATCAAATGCGATTCCGGAAAATAATCCCGCCTCGGACAGTGCCCAGCCGGTCTTCAAATCCAACATCCATACAATGGGCAATATTTCGACCCAATAACCGTCGCCTTTTTTTGTCCAATGGCCGTTGGACACTAAGCTGTCATTTTTTTGCGCCACAACTGAAATAAATTTCCGGCCATTACTTTGATAAACCTGATGACGGTCGGGCGAAAACTGTTGTTTTGCAAACGTAAAACACCGGCCGTCTATTGGTGTGAACTGAATGAACTGGGCTTTTTCATCATCACGCATAACCCGTTGCGGAAATGTACCATATTCAAAGAAAATGTATTTTCTGTCCGGATATTGGGTCCGCAAACTGTCCAAATTCAACAAACAGGCTGTTGTTTCGGGGGGCAATGCCGGGCGCACCACGGGCCCACAATCACGGGGATTAACCGTATTAAATACCCCATCATGGACAGAACAGAGCACTCTGCCCCGGGGGTTATATCTATATGACGCAGTAAAAGTATGACAGATTGGAATTTTTATAAATTTATCCAGGGTCGCCCCCTGCAACATGGCCAGATCTGTACAGATCGTCCCGATACCACGTACCTTGATCATATCCAGGGCGTTGTCCCCTTCAATTTGATCCACCGTTAAAAGTGTTGCCTCTAACATATCCCGCCCCCGTTACAGCACACGCGCCTTTTTCAACAGGGCCAAGATGTCTTTCTGGGTGCGCTGCATCGCGGCATACATATACGCGGAATACCGCCGGCAATCATTATGTGCCCGCGACCGCAGGGCCGCCATGTAATCAACCTTGTCCGTTTTGCGGTTGAACAAAATCGGCTGATACCCGTTCTGAATCAAGAACCAATTCATAACCAGACGCGCCGTCCGTTTGTTGAAATCATTAAAGGGCTGGGACGCGATGATGTCAAAATGCGCATTGATGGCCCGACTGACGATCGGCATCGATTCGTTTTGCAGACGATATTGAATATCATCCATGCGATACAATAACTGGGCATAGGCCGGGGCATGCACCCCCAATTGTTCAATGTACGCATCCGACAGACGATACAGGCCGCCGGGAATATCACTGTCCACGCACAGGATTTTATGAATTTCTTTGATGGCGAAATTATCAATGACGTCGTTTGTGTTTTCCACAATGTAATCCCACGCCGTCCCCAGGTTTTTCAAGTTGCTGTAATCGACGTACTGCTTCTTTTCTTTCTTGGGCATGTAATCGGGATATTGGAACAGACATTCGGCCTCGACCGACAACTGACTGCGGATCCAGTTCAGGTTGTTCAGCCGTTTATAGTTGTCAGCCCCAGTCAACAAATTGTTGATCTGGGTACGATATTCTTCAATCTTGGGCCGTTGATCTGGCGTTCTGGTCGTGACAAATCTCGCATTTTGTATATTATGTATAGTACACAAATAAAAGTTTGTCAATTAAAAAATATATCAAGGTTCTTTGAACAATCGGGCGGGATCCACGGCGTTGGCGCCCCGGCGCACCTCCAGATACATCTCGGGCCGGTCGGAACTCATGCGGCCGACGGGTTCCCCGCCCAAGACGTCTTGGCCGACCAAGACATCCACCGCGTCCAAATTCGTCATGACGGTGTTGTACCCGTTTTTGTGCGACATGATGATCACATGGCCAAAGCCCCGAAAACTGTCCGCGAATTTCACCACCCCGTCGGCCGGCGCCACCACCAACGCGTCGCCCCGCGTGCGCACGCGCCACCCGTCGGATTTCAGACCCAACGCCGTCTTTTCGCCAAAGCGCACCACCACGCGGCCGCGGACCGGCAAATTCAATTTACGCCGCGAAAATGACGCGTCGGATGACATTTCCGAACTGCCCACACCGGCGGACAATTCCGAAATATTTTTGGCCCGTGCTGACAGATCGCGTAACTTTTTTTGCACCGCCGACTGTTGGTTTTTTAACTTTTCATTTTGGGCGGAACGGGCCTGTAATAATTTATCCAGTTGCCGTTTTTCATCCGCGTATTTTTTGGCCGTGCGATCCAGTTTTTCTTTTTCAACCGCGCGGGCATCCCGAATTTTGGACAATTCCTGAATTTTTTTGTCGGCATCCCGCACCGCATCGTCAAAGCGCGCCGCCGCCCCCGACAACACCGCCGACGTCAAGACATAATCGTGCATGTCATCCGTGTCAAAACTGGGGTGTGATGCGATAAATAATAATGCCGCCGCGGTTTCGGCAATGCGTTCCTGATTTTTGTTTAATTCATTGGTCAACCGATCCCGCTGGACATCCAATTCCGCAATTTTTTTGGCGACGATGGCGCGTTGCTCTTCCAAATTACTCACCTGGTCGGCGGCGCGCACCAGTTGCTTTTTGGTTTTGGCCACGTCACGTTCGGATGTTTTGACTTGTTGTTCCAGTTTTTTATGCTGTTGTTCGGTTTGCTTGATCTGGGCATTGATTTGTTTCAAATCCCCCGACGCGGCGCGGGCCGTGACCGGCCCCATCACCGCGATCAGGGTCATCAAAACAACCGCAATCCGTCCCATCAATCGCACACCACGCGCAGGAATATTTTCTTGCCCCGCTGGACCAAAATGGATGCCGCGGGATGAACAACGGCGCGGGGGTCCGTGACCCGTTCCCCATCGATTTGAATACCACCCTGCTCGACCATGCGTCGGGCCTCGGACCGGGAATCAAACATCCCGCACGCGCACAGGAAATCCAGAATTCCCATGTCATCCGTCATCTTGATCGTCGTGGTGGGCGCATTGTCGGCCGCGGGTGCCCCCGCCCCAAACAATGCATCCGCCGCGGCGGCCGCGTCGCGGGCAGCATCCGCGCCGTGCGCGATTTCCGTCGCGGCAAAGGCCAAAACCTTTTTCGCCGCGTTCAATTCGGCGCCCTGTAACGCGGCCAGGCGCGCAATTTCATCCAACGGGATTTCCGTAAAGATTTTCAAACTTTTTTCCACCAATTCGTCCGGCATATTGCGGAAATATTGATAGTATTCATACGGTGACGTCTTGTCTTCGTTGACCCAGACCGCATTGCCGGCCGATTTGCCGATTTTGGTGCCATTGCTGTCGGTGATAAGACTCGTGGACAGAACAAACGCCTCTTTCCCCAGTTTTTTTCGTATCAGTTCAATGCCCATAATGGCGTTGCCCCATTGATCCGCGCCACAGGCCTGTAACACACAGCCGTATTTTTGATACAGGGTTAAAAAATCCACCGCCTGGAACGTCATGTAATTAAATTCCAGGAACGTCATCCCATTGTCCAGACGCCGTTTGACGCTTTCCATCGACAACATGCGCGGCACGGTAAAATCCGTCCCGAAATCGCGCAGGAAATCCAGATGGCTGTACGTTTTCATCCAATCATAATTATCCACCATCACCGCGTCCGACGGCCCGTCGCCGAATTTAAAGAATTTTGAATACGATTTTTTAAGCCCCGCGATATTCTTGGCCAACACTTCTTCGGTCATCATGGGGCGGCCCGTATCGCGCCCCGACGGATCGCCAATGCGGCCCGTCGCGCCGCCAACCAACATAATCGGGCGATGGCCGTAACGCTGGAACCAACGCATCATCATCACCGGCACCAAATGCCCCACGTGCAGTGAATCCGCCGTCGGATCCGACCCCAAATAGGCCGCAATTTTCCCCGCGTTCAACGCATCGTTCAGGCCGTCCAGATTTGATGTCTGGTTGATAAAGCCGCGCGCCTGCAATTCATGTAATAATTCGTTCTGCATATTTTTATACCCTTGTGTCCCCCTATTCTACACCGCGCGGGGGCCATGCGCCATAAAAAAAATGCCCCGGCTGGGGCATTCATGATGTTGTCTTTATCGGCCACCGCGCACCTGGGCCCGCAATGTTTTTATCATATCTTTCATAACCCGTTTGATGGGGCGACATTGGCCCGCCGCATCCACATACGACACGCGTCCCACGGCATGCATTGTATCCACATTTTCAAATGATATGGTCCGATTGGGATGCATATACAGCGGCGTCAGATATTCCCCATCATGCCCCGCGAAAACCACGTGATCCGTCACAGGCACCGGGATGGTCGGCACATCAACAAAATCTGAAAAGAATGCGTACACCGGCATACCGTCGTATGTAAACGCCATAATTTGACCGTTGACCCATGTTTCATCCCGAACATGGGGCCAACCCTGACGAATGACCGTCCGATTAAACCAATTTCGATTATCCATGAATGCCGAAATTTTCAGGCTGATGTTATCCCGCAACGTCGCATCCCCGGCCAAGCGTTCCGCAATGGCCCGCATCCAATCGACCGATTGCGCGGGATGAATTTTATTATCCACCGACACCGCCAGATCCAGCATCGGCCGCGTCGGCAAACGGTCACATAACGCCTGATACCATGCCCCATCCTTACGTGCCGCCCGGACCGCATCGCCCCCCATGGTGCGCAGGCATTCTTGGACCTGTTCCGGGGTGGCGACCAATCCCCGCGGCACGCGCAGGGATTTTAACATATCCCAAATCGCCGGGGCACGCCGTGCGTCGGCGACCCACGACCCATTGGTCTTTAATTGGACCGCCACATCCATATCCAGCGTGGCTTGAATCACTTCGTGTAAATACGGGACGGGGGCGGTAAAGATTTCCCCACCGGAAAAAACGACGGCCTGTTCAAATTTATCATTGCCCCGAATGGCATTGACATAATGAATAATGTCGGATGGCGGTAATAATTTGTCGGGCGCGCCATTCGGCGCCATCGCCCGGCGATAACAGCCCGGACAGTTCAGGTTACAATAATCCGTCAAATAACATTGCAAGGCATATAACATGCCTACATATTGACACGTTATTATGTTTTGTCAAATTGTTTTTCTTATAATGATGTCTCATCTAAAATCGCGCCTATCGTTTTACCACAACTGCGTCTGGACACCAAATTTTGAAAAGATTGGCTACTATTCATACGTTCGGCACACTGCCCCATACAGCCCGTGACACATGCAGATGCCGTTCTAAAGTTACCTGATGCATTGAACCAGATCGCCGTTTTGCCCTGGGTGGCGCACTCCATGCTGCCTATTCTTCTTATGGCACAGAAACATTCCGTACCACTGTACAATGAATTTTTGCCGGTATCCACCATCAATTCGAGTTCGTCATCTGATCCCGATGAACATACAGAAAATATTATTATTGGTACAGAACAATTGGCATCAACATCAATATCATAGGTTCCGGTTTCATCTTTTTTACCGGTACACGATACTTCAACATTGCCCGCCATCTGGGTTATATAGCCATCACGCACCTCTGAACTAGGGACCTCTCTCCATCTAAAATCTGCTGCACTGCACGCGGTGGCCGCATGCGCCCCCGCCGAAAACAAACCGACGTTTGGATTAGGCATAAAAGCGGAGGAAAAATATGCGGAAAACTGGGATTTTTATTTTGGGATTATTGTCGTATGCAAACGTCCCTTTGGATTAGGCATAGTGTTTTTGCCCTCAACCCCACGGATTATACCACGTTGCGCGGATTTGTGCAACACTAAAAAAAGACCACCCCGTCGCTCCGCGCCACCCCTCCACAGGAGGGGAACTAAGCACTGTTTTTAAGAACATAAGAACGTACTAAGTTCTCCTCCTGTGGAGGAGTACCCCGAAGGGGGGAGGTGGTCTTTTCCCGACACCCCG
>JAAVBR010000006.1 GCA_014802705.1 bacterium
TGCGGAATTTGACGCGTTGGATGCCGGCGGGGCCGTCCCCATTTCATTGGGGGCGACGATCCTGCGGGCAGAAGTCGCCGCCGTCGTCGCGATTAGTCGGGTGATCAAATGACAGGCATGCGTTTAGCCAAATTTATTGCCGATTGTGGTGTGGCGTCGCGCCGCGGGGCCGAAGATTTAATTGCGGCCGGCGCCGTGACCGTCGACGGTGTGGTGGTCACGACACCCGTTTGCTTTGTGGATAACACCAACACGGTGACCGTGCGCGGGCGCGAAATTCGGCCCCGCAAATCGACCCAGATTTATCTGTTCCATAAACCGTTGCGGACGGTGACGACGCGCAATGACCCCCAGGGCCGGCGCACGATTTATGATTGTTTGCCGATGCAGTACCGATCCTTGAAATACGTGGGGCGGTTGGATTTTATGACGTCGGGGTTATTGTTGTTGACCAATAACGGGGGGCTGGCCGAACAATTGATGTTGCCCAAAACCCAAATTCCGCGCACCTATATCGCGACGGTGTCATGTCGGGCGAATGCGGCGGATGCCGATCTGGACGCGGCGCGGCGTGGCATGACGGTGGATGGTGTGCATTATCGCCCGATGGAAATTGACCGGATTTCGGACAAGACCCTGCGCGTCACGGTGCGTGAGGGGAAAAATCACGAGGTACGCAATGTCCTGCGGGCGTGTGGGGCGCCGGTGCGTCAATTGCACCGCGTGCGCTATGGCCCCTTTGAATTGGGAAAATTGGCCCCCGGCGAAATTGTGGCCGCGGATCAGAAAACGATTGACGCGTTGATGAAAACTCTTTAAAATTTCCAGAAAAGGAAGGGAGAGTTTTATGCAGTCCAAAAAAACACCGAAAAAGAAAACCCAGGCCACGCGCCGCGTGCCGGCCCCGGCCGCCCCGGAAACCGTTGTGGTCTGTGCACCGCGTTTTAATCCGTGGTCGCTGTCGATTTATCTGTATTGGTTTATCATTTTGTTCTTTATTGCGGCGACGTTCTATATCCTGGGGCGCAGTCATGGGATCCTGCATCCGGATGCGGTGATGGACAATAATGTTCAGATTACCGAAGAGGCCCTGATGACATCCGATGATTATTACCAGGCGGGCAAGACCAAATTGTTGGCGGGTGATGTGGATGGGGCGATTGCCGATTTAAATGCCGCGGTGGATGCCGCGAACCCGGTGATGGATGCCATGATTTTGCGGGGCGAAGCGTATATGTCCCGCGGGGCCTATCGCGAAGCATTGGCGGACTTTGACGCCGTGATTGAAAAAGACGCGGTCAATGCGGTGGCGTATTATGATCGGGCACTGTTGAATATGCGGTTGGAAGATTATGCGGCCGCGTTGAATGACATCAACAATGCGCTGGCGGCGCGGGCGGTGCGTCCCACCGATGTGTTGCAATTGCGTGATCTGTATGCCAAGCGCGGGCAATTAAACCTGTGGCTGAAAAATTGGGATGGGGCGATTGCCGATTATACCAATTCGTTGGCGCGGACCACGGGTGTTGTGACCCCGACGGTCTATGCCGAACGGGCCGAGGCGTATACCGCCCAAGGCCAATATGCCAACGCCATCAATGACTATGCGTCGGCGGTGCGGATTATTTCCGAACAGATCCAGGGCGCCACGTCCCCGGCCGAACGCGAGGATTTGTCGTCCCGCGCCATGACGTATTTTGAAAAATCCGCGGCGCTGAACCTGAATCTGGGGAATGCGTCGGCGGCCCGTGACGATTTGGAATCGGCGCACACGATTGCCACCGCCCTGAATGATGCGGACACGGTGGAACGGTTACAGGGACTGATCGCCGAACTGGATCAGCAACAGCAATAGGGTCTTGCCCGTCCGATTAAAAACGCCCCCGTCGGGGGCGTTTTTTAAATCACGCGATCGGGCGCCGTACAGAGGTGTTGTAACGGGCATTTGTCGCATTTGGGGCGCAAGGCGGTGCATGTGTATCGCCCGTGCAGGACCATGACGTGATTCACGATGGCGTGGTATTTTTTCGGGATGACGGTCAATAATTTTTCTTCGACCCGTTCGGGGGTATTTTCATCCGCGCCGACCCAGCCGTATCGGTGCGCGTTGCGGAACACATGTGTATCGACGCCGATGTTCGGCGCGCCCCACAGGACGTTCATCACGACGTTCGCCGTCTTTTGCCCGACCCCCGGTAATTTCATCAATTTATCGCGGGTATGAAATTCGGCCGGGTATTTATAATCGGCGTCATCCGCGCCGGGTGTTTCCATCAATGCGGCGGCCAGACCCATGATGGATTTCGCCTTGTTATTAAAAAACGATATCACGCGGATGTGTTCTTTTAGGCCATCAATCCCGAGTGCCAACATTTTGGCGGGCGTCGGCGCCACACGGAATAATTCAGGCGTCACTTCGTTGACCTTTTTATCGGTCGCCTGGGCCGACAAGACCACCGCCACGGTAAATGTGAATTCATTGGTGGAATAGAGTTCCGACCGGATATTCATATCCACCGTGGGCGGCACCAATGTAAAAAAATCATCGGGTGTGATCATGTTTTTTTTGATGTTCCAATTGGTCCAAACGCTGTTTGATTTCATCCTGGGCCTGCATGATTTTGGCCATGTGGGCCAGGATCACCATCATGCTGCACGCCGTGGTGGTGTCAAAGATTGTTTGTTCGTGCCCACAGGCGGATCGGCTGGTGCACAGGCCGAAACTGTATGAAGAGCATCGATGATTCGCCTTTTTGCAAAATGAATAAGCCATTTTTTACTCCTTGGTTAATGTGATCGCAAAGTCATAACCCTCGATTTGGGTGGCCGTCGCGCCGTCGCCGCGGGTCATTTCCACGACCAAGGCGTCCGCCATGATGCGCGTCCGGTGTTGTTCGACCGCCACCATCATCGCCGGATCGCCCCGGTATGTCATGCGCACNCGGTCGGACACATCGAATCCCATCGCCTTGCGCGTGTCTTGGATATGGCGCAGGGCGTCGTTGGCCAGNCCTTCGGTAATTAAATCGGCATTCGTTTCGGTATCCANCACCACCACNGCCGTATTGTCCGGCAGGGCCGCGCCCGTCACCCCATCGCGGATGGTCAGACGCGATTCAAATTCGTCCGGCATCAATGTGTGGCCCGCCACGNTCAAACCATCATCCGTGAGGATATAATCCCCCCGTTTCAGCGCCGGGATAATATCGCGCAGGGCGCCGCCCAAGCGGGCGCCNATTTTCGGCGTGATGGGNTACACAAANNTGTCGGCGACATGGGATACATCGGCGTCAAAGACCACCCGTTTGACATTCAATTCATCGCGGATAATGTCGGCGTACGGGGNTAAATCCGCGCCCACCACCGTCAATTGGTTCAACGGCAAACGATTGCGCAANTGATANTGTTCGCGCAGGTGNGCGCCCGTGGACACGATGGATTGCACCTGGCGCATGTCGGCGACAATCTGTTTGTCGTGGCCGCGCGNCNTCGGGAAATCGGCCAAGTGTACCGATTCGCCCCCGGTTAAATTGCGATAGATATAATCCGCCGTNAACGGNGCAAACGGCGCCAGCAATTCGGTAAATCTTACCAGCACATGGTGCAGGGTGTCAAACGCCGTTTGGTCTTCGTCCCAGAAACGGGTCCGCGACCGCCGGATGTACCAGTTGTTCAGGATGTCCAGGAANCGCACAAACGCCGCGATGGCGACATCGGGCTTGTACGCGTCCAGGGATGTGCCGACCGTATGNATCAATTCNTCCANTTCNGCCANNATNTATTTATCCAANGCGTTGTCGGATGNNCNGCGNCCGGCNGTGATATTCCCGGCGTTGGCGTACAGGGTAAAGAAATGATACGCATTCCACAGCGGGGTTAAAATCGTCTTGGTCGTTTCATGAAAGACTTTGCCNTCTTTGTCCACAAAGACGGGTTCGGCCTTCATAAAATTAGANCCCANGATAAACAACCGCACGGCNTCGGCGCCGACCTGATCAATTTGGTCCCAGGGATCGACAAAGTTCTTTAAGGATTTTGAGAATTTTTTCTTATTCTCATCCATCACCAGGCCGTTGGCGGACACGGTGCGGAACGCCGGCTGATCAAACANNGCGGTCGCCAACACCATCAGGCTGTAAAACCATCCGCGGGTTTGATCTTGGCCTTCGATAATATAATCCGCGGGNAATTCGGCCGCAAACCGGTCGGCNTTTTCAAACGGATAATGCAGCGACGCCCACGGCATGGANCCCGATTCAACCCAGCAATCCAACACGTCGGGGATACGTTTCCAGCCGTCGCGCGTCAACGCGTCCAGCGTCGGCCGATGCAGGTCGTCGATTTTTGTGCCAAAGAATTCTTCGATTTCGGCGATGGATCCAAAGATCTTGTATTCCCCGTCCCGTTCCCAGATCGGCAGCGGCATGCCCCAGAACCGATTGCGCGAAATCGCCCACGGGCGCGCGTTTTCAATCCACATGCGGAACCGTTCGCCGGCCGATGTCCANTNNACNNNTTTNTTGTTTTCAATCAAACGGTCTTTGATTTTCGGCACGTCGATGTACCATGAATCGGTCGCCCGCTGAATCAACTTTTCCTTGGACCGATCGCCATAGGGATAGTTNTGNTTGTACTGTTCTTTTTTGACCAAATGTCCGCGGGATTTCAACAGGTCCATAATTTTGGGGTTGGCGGCAAAAATATTTTCGCCCGCAAAGNCCCGNACGCTGTCGTCAAAGTTTCCGTAATTGTCCACATTTAAAATCACCGGGAATTTNGGGTCNATNTTTTTGGCGGCCCAAAAGTCTTCGGCCCCAAACGCCGGCGCGATATGCACGATGCCGGTCCCGTCGGCGTCCGACACGTAATCGGCCGGGATNACTTGGTACAATAAATCGGATGTGCCCGCATAGTAATCGAACAGCGGGGTGTAACGCCGCCCCACCAGGTCTGCGCCCATCACGTCGCCGATGTGTTCGCATGTGCTCAATTGCTTTTCNTANGCCTTAACGCGGCTGTCGGCGATGACATAGACGGCGCCGTCNNTGTCGCGCATGCGGACGTATTTCATCCCGGGGTTCACCGCCAGGGCNGAATTGGCCGGCAATGTCCAGGGCGTTGTGGTCCATGCNANGAANNNGGCATCGCCGTTGTCCAATTCAAACCAAACCGTCACCGCATCGTCCACCACGTCGCGGTAATCTTGGGATGCCTCAGAATTTGACACGATGGTGCCGTTGACCCAATCGAACCAGTTCACCGAATAATCTTTGTACAGCAATCCTTTGTCATACAACGCCTTTAACGTCCACAGCATGGATTCCATATAGTTTTTATCCATGGTTTTATAACCATACCCGTCGCCCACATCCACCCAACGGCCCATGCGTTCGATAAAGCGTTCCCATTCATGGGTGTATGTCATCACGTCGTCACGGCACATGTCACAGAACGCATCCAACCCGTCGTTTTCGACGATTTGGCGGGCGGGGCGCTGCTGTTTCTTTTCGACCGAATTTTCGGCCGGCAACCCGTGGCAATCCCACCCCAATTCGCGGCGAACATGCCGGCCCCGCATCGTCTGATAACGACAGACCATATCTTTGACCGTGGTGACCCCCAAATGCCCCCAGTGTGGCAACCCGTTGCCAAAGGGCGGCCCGTCATAGAATGAAAAAGGGTGCCCCTGTTTGGTTTTGTTCAGCGTCTTGTGAAACGTATTGTCCGCACGCCAGAATCTTAACACTTCCTGTTCCAGGGCGGGGAAATTCGGTTTGACGTCTGTTTTGGGGTATGCCATGTGTGTTTATCCTTTGGTTTTATATTTTTTCAATAAAAACGGGCGCCATACGCGCCCGGCCACGTGGCAAAGCGCGGCGGTATTTTATCGAATAATAATCACTTTTGATGTGTTCATTATGGTTATTCCTGGTGCCGGTTGTCGGACTTGAACCAACGACCCTCTGATTACAAATCAGATGCTCTACCAGCTGAGCTAAACCGGCAATCTGTTCGATTTTATACTATATTTTTTCAAATTGCCAGGATTTATTTTCCCGCCCCACCGTCGCCCGTCGCGCCTGGGAATTTTGACCGATGGGCGGGGGCGGCGCGCTATGCTATGATACGTTACATGTGGGATTTTTTAATCAATTATGGGTTGGTGACCGTTAAACTGATTATGGCGATTTGCGTCGCGGTGATTTATTTGCGCTTTTTCAACGCCGCCGGCCAATTAAAGCAGATGACGCCGCTGGACGTGATTGTGAACTTTTTATTATCCGCGATTTTGTCGGACTTTATTTTGGATGATCGTACGACGGTGCTGGATTTTACGGTGATTGTGCTGATTTACGGGATGCTGTTATATTTGCTGAATTGGTTGACGTTTGGGACAAACCTGGGGCGGCGGATCTTTGTCGGCACCCCGCGCGTGATTATCCAAGACGGCCATTTTGACGCCGCGGCGATGACGCGTATGCGAATCAACGCCCGCGATGTGGCGGCCGCCATGCAGGCCCAGAATATTCACAGCCTGCGCGATGTCAAAACGGCCCAGATTGAACCCAACGGGACATTGACGATTATCAAACGCGGATCGCATCGGTATCCCGTGATTTTGATTGATAATGGCGTGGTGGTTGGCGACGGATTGAAAAAAATCGGGCGGACGGAAAAATGGCTGATGCGGCAATTGCGGGCGAAAAAAATAACGGACCCCGATGACGTCTTTATCGCCCAATGGGCGTCCGGGCATTTGCAGATTATTCGTAAATAAAAAATCCGCGCCGTGGCGCGGATGGAATGATATTTAATTTTCCTTGGGCGTATCCATGATGGCGGTAAAGGTTGCCTCGGCCACCTTTTTGTCGCCGACCATGGCGATGCCGTGGAATTTGTAAAGGCTCATCTTGCTCATCAACAATTCGACGTGCAATTCCAAGACGTCGCCCGGGCGCACCATGTGGGAAAATTTGATTTTTTCCATGGTGGTGAAATACCCCAATGTTTTCCCGTCGGTCAGCCCCAGGTGCATCAACGCGATAAAGCATGCGGTTTGGGCCAATGCCTCGATCTGTAAGACGCCCGGCATAATCGGATTGCCCGGGAAATGCCCCGCGCACCAAAATTCATCGTCGCGGACATAGTGAATGCCCACCCCGCTGTTGTCATTAAATTCCCGGATTTCGTCAATCAGGCGCATGTCCCCCCGATGCGGAATAATTTTTTCAATTCCTGTGGCGTCCACCATATTTTATCTCCCTTGGTTTAATTTTTCGTATTCTTGCGCAGCCACGCATAATGGCGCATGAATTCCATGGCCGGGCCCGCCGGATATCCCATATAGCGTTGCCCCGCCGGAACGTCGCGCATCACGCCACTGTTGGCGCCGATTTCGGCGTCGTCCCCGATATGAATTCCGTTGGCGATGCCGACATGTCCGCCCAGCAATACGCGATCCCCCACAACCACGCCGCCCGCCAGGCCAACGCCAGACGCCAGAAAACATTCCGCCCCCACGACCACACCGTGCGCAATCTGGCACAGGTTGTCAATCTTGGTGCCGTCGCCGACGCGCGTGTCCGTCATGGCGCCGCGATCGATGCAGGTGTTGGCCCCCACCGACACCCGATCGCCCAGGACGACGCGCCCCGTATGCGGGATAAAGACATTGTGCCCGTTTTGCCGGGTGTATCCAAAGCCATCTTTGCCAATCACGGCGCCGGCATTGATGACACATTCCGCGCCAATGGTGGCGTTTTCAATATGGGCGCCCGTCTGTACAATTGTGCCGCGGCCCAATGTCACATTGCGCCCGACATAGGCGTTTGGGTAAATCTTGACCCCGGGTTCAATGACAGCGCCGGATTCAATGACGGCGCCGGGTCCGACATAGTTGGTGCGGCGCGCCCGGAAAAAGACGCCGCGCGCAATATTTGCACGACCAGAGATGCCAAAGCGTTCCGGTTCGCGATAGATTTCGCCCAGGATTTTTACAATCTGGCCGCGCGGACTGGGGGTTATCAACAGCGTCGCGCCCGCCGGGGCGTCCGCCGCGTGTTCGGGCTGAACCAAAATGACCGTCGCGCGCGTGTTCTGTAACACCGTGATGGGCAATATTTTGAACGCCGCACTGTTTTGTTCGGTGGAATAAAAGGCCAATTGGCCGGGGCGCGCATCCGCGATGGGGGCCACCCCCGTGACGCGGGCATTCGCATCCCCGCGCAATTCCAAGCCAAACTTTTCCGCCAAGGCACCGGCCGTTGTTTCGGCGCCCGCGGGCATCAATAAAGAAGTTATGAATTTAAACATATGTCGATTATAGCCGAAAATATCAAAATGCAAAGGGGAATTTGTCCCCACTGTCATGGCACAAAAAAATCCCCCCGCACGGGGGGATCTTTTTTAAAATTACCAGCCCACGCCGGCACAACCCGAAATCCCGGGCAAGAATTGCAGGACCATCCCGATACCGAACAACAGGGTAAAGCCCACCAACAGACCGGTTCCTTTGTTCTTCAGGTCGTCCATCGCCACGTCACCCTTGGCGATAAAGCCCCAGGCCCACGTCGCGATAAAGAATGCCGCGCCCGCAAACGCCAAGGTTCGCAAGGTCCGGAAAATCCCCTGCATCCCCGCGATCAAAACGCACGGATCCGCGGCGCCTGTCTGGCCCGCCGCCATGGCCGCGCCGCCCGCCAACATCACCGCCGACGCCGCAAACAAGATTTTTTTCATATTTTTCCCCTTTTTCTAAATGCTCTTATAATGGGATTCTATCATAAAAAAAGGGTCGTTGCAACTGCAACGACCCCAATACAAGGGAAACTTGTGTTTTTTACATATTCTGGGGAATCAGAATATATTGTGTCCGCGTCCGCGCCATGGCACAGGTCGGCTGGGGCATGGGACGGGCGGGAATTACCGCGACCGGTTCCGGGGCGGGTTCGGCCACAGGCGCCGGGGCGGTATGCGTTGTCGCGGGGACAACGGTGCGCCGGGTGCGGCGTGCCGCGTCGGTGTCGGCCGTATCCTGGGTGTACAGGTCATGGCACATCGTTTGACGATAAACGATTTGTTTGTTGACCCGCAGATCACGGATGTCACCCGTCTGGCGTTCACCGGTTTCATCGATGGTGTACACACAGTCGGGGCCGTCCTGGTAATAACGGACGTTGCCGGTGTAATAATCATACTGTTTGGCACAGCCCGCCATGGCCAACAAGCCGACGCTTAAAATCAAAATCTTGTTCATGTCGTTATCCTTTTAAGGCTTTGGTTTCGATTCGTTTTGAATTATTGCACAGATGATATAATTGTCAAGTCATTGTGTCGTCCCAAAAAATATGATATAATCGGGCCGATGAAAACAAAAGGAAAGGAATCATGACCTATACGGATTTTGGATTGGTAAACACGCGCGATATGTTTCGTGATGCGTTGGACCGGGGCTATGCGGTGCCGGCCTTTAATTTTTACAATATGGAAACACTGCAAGCGATTATGGATGCGGCGCGCACGGAACAGAGTCCTGTGATTTTGGCGGTGTCGGAATCGGCCCTGAAATACATGGGGGGTGATTTGTTGATGGGGATGATCCGCGGGTTGAAATTAGACGGGCGCGGTGTGGCGCTGCACCTGGATCATGGGGGCAGTGTGGCGGCGGCCCGAGCGGCGGTGGATTTGGGCTTTTCATCCGTCATGATTGACGCCAGCAAATTGCCCATGGATGAAAATATCGCCGCGACGCGCGATGTGGTGGCCTATGCCCATGCGCACGATGTCACGGTAGAGGCGGAATTGGGGGTCTTGGCCGGGATCGAAGACGAAAACACCGCGTCGGAATATGGGAACTATACCCATCCCGATGATGCCGAACGCTTTGTCGCGGCGACGGGGGTCGATTCCCTGGCGGTGGCGGTGGGGACCAGCCACGGGGCCTATAAACGCAAAAGTGACACGGAAGAATTGCGCTTTGACATTTTGAATGAAATTGCGACGCGTCTGCCGCATTTGCCGTTGGTGCTGCACGGGGCGTCCAGTGTGCCGCCGCATTTCGTGGATCAGATCAATCGCCTGGGGGGCGATCTGGGGGTGGCGCGCGGGATTGCGCCCGACCAATTGCGCCGTGCGGTATCCATGCATGTCACCAAAATCAACGTGGACAGTGATTCCCGCCTGGCCTTTACGGCGGCGGTGCGGGCCAGTCTGACGGAAAATCCGGCCGGGTTTGATCCGCGCAAATATTTAACGGCGGCGCGCGACGCGGTGCGGGATAACTGTGTGGATGAAATACGCCATATCATGAATTCGGCGGGTCGTTTAATTTAATATTGCAATCCGAAAAAACTCTGTTATAATCTGGGGGCTTTGCGGCAGTATGGGTGGTTAGCTCAGTTGGTCAGCCGCGTACGTTGACATCGTAAAGGCGGTTGGTTTCCTGGACGATAGCACCGGGGCAAAAGTTTTGGGTGGTTAGCTCAGTTGGTTAGAGCGTTACGTTGACATCGTAAAGGTCGTTGGTTCGAGTCCAATACCACCCACCAGATTTACAGGATATGAAAACAATGCGAATGCACAAATAATCTTTCAAATATTCAACGGGATTCGAATAGACGCCCCGTTGGCGTCTATTTTTTGTAACAAAGGCCAAGACCATGACAGATAAAAAGAAAAAAGTTTTAATTACATCCGCATTGCCGTATGTGAACGGGGAATTGCATTTGGGGCACTTGGTGGGATGTTGGCTGCCGTCGGATGTGTATGCGCGTTTTCATCGGGCGCGTGGCAATGACGTCTTGTACATTTGTGGTGCGGATGAACACGGCACCAAGGCGGTTGTGGGTGCGGCCAAAGAGGGGATGCCGGTTCTGGAATACAATAATAAATATTACGAAAAACACCTGCGTGCGGTGCGGGATTTTAATCTGTCGTTTGATTTGTATGGTCGGACACATACGGAATTACAGGAAAAATTAATACATGATTTGTTTACGCGCCTGGATGCGCGGGGCCTAATTGAGGAACGCGAAACGTTACAGCCCTATTGCGCAGATGACAATATGTTCTTGGCCGACCGTCAGTTAGAGGGGACATGTCCCAAATGCGGCTATGAAAAAGCCCGCGGGGACCAGTGTGATAAGTGCAGTGCCACGTACGAGGCCACCGAACTGATCAACCCGCGCAGCGCGATTTCCGGCGGTGCGGTGGAAATGCGCCCGACAAAACATTTGTTCTTTTTGGCATCACGTATGAAAGGTCCGTGGCAGGAATGGTTGGCGGCACACGCCCCCAAATGGGCAAAGACGGCATCCGCCATTGCACAGGGCTGGGCCAATGATGACCTGTATGATACATCGATTACGCGCGATCTGTCGTGGGGGATTTCGGTCAATAAACCGGGGTATGAGAATAAAGTATTCTATGTTTGGTTTGATGCGCCATGGGGCTATGTGTCGATTTCCCAGGCGGCGAATGCCGACTGGGCATCATGGTGGAAAAATCCGGATACGTACTATGCGCAATTCATGGGCAAGGATAATGTGAAATTCCATGCGGTCTTTTTCCCGGAACAGCAATTGGCCGTGGATGATGGATGGAAGACGGTCGATATGCTGAAATCCATGAACTTTTTGAATTTCGAAGGGGAAAAGTTTTCCAAGTCCGACAATCGCGGCATATTCCTGGACGAAGCCATTGCCATCGCCCCGGCGGACGTGTGGCGGTATGCCCTGATGGCATCGGCGCCGGAAACAGATGATACGGATTTCAAAATTGACCGCTTTGCCGATGTGGTGAACAAGGATTTGAACGGCATGCTGGGGAACTTTGTGTCCCGCGTGACAAAAATTGCGGCCAAGAATTTTGGCGACGCGGTGCCCGCGGCGGGGGCGATGGACGCCGATGTGGAAAATCAGGTCAATGAAAAGGTAACAGAATTGACCCATGCGTTAGAGGCGTGTGAATTCCGCGCAGGCGTTGTGGCGTTGCGTTCGCTCTATGCCATTGGGAACGAATATATGACACGGACCGAACCATGGGCCCTGGTCAAAAATGGCGACATGGACGCGGCGGCGGCGGTGTTGAACACCTGTTTCCAATTGATTGATTTGTATGCCCGGGTGTCGGCGCCGTTTATCCCGACGGCGGCGGCAAAGATTCAGGCGGTATTTGGCGGGCGCCATGACCTGAACTGGCCGACGGCGTTCGAACGCCGCGTGGCGGATGGCGAAATGTTTAGCGTCCCCGACAATCTGTTTGAACGGATTGATGATGCGCGTGTGGCGGAATTGACGGCACGCTTTGCCCCGAAACAGGACGACGCCCCGCGGCCGGTGGTGGCCAAAATTGTTGAATGTCGGGTGCATCCGACGCGGGATGATTTGCATATCTTGACCGTGGATGACGGGACCGGGGATGCCAAACAAATCGTCTGTGCGGCGCCGAACGCGCGGGCGGGCCTGATCGGTGTCTTGGCGCCGGTGGGATGCAAATTGCCGGGGCAAAAACGCCCCATCGCGCAACGGACGGTTGCCGGCACGGAATCCTTTGGCATGATGTGTGGGGCGGCGGACCTGGGCACGGGGGACGACAGTGTTCATTTGCTGGAATTGGATGCGGATACCGAAATCGGCACCGAATATAAGTAAAAAAGGCTTGTTATGGGATACAGAAAAGAAATCATCTATTCGGGTCATGAACCGGCATCCGAATCCATCTGTCGCCGGGTTGTGACCATTCGTCCGGCGGATGGGGGCGCCCCGATATGGGAAACCGTGGTGCCGTGTGATAAGTGCGACGGGTATGTTTCCTGTGTGTACCAGGGGCACGGTTGCTTTGTGGCCAAGATTATTCGCATTGCCGTGCGGCCGGCCTGTACGACCCTGTGCGGCAACCGGGTAGAGGTTTTTATGCCCTCTAATCCCCATTATAAAAAGGAAACCTTTGTTCAAATTATTGAACAGATTATCCGGGATAAACAAAAAAAACGCTAAACAAACAAAATGAGATTGGTTCTGGTATCATGCTGTGCGCCGTGCAGCGCGGGCGCCATCAAACAATTGGCGGACGGACAAATTCCGGACGTGGATGACTTTGTCGTCTTGTTCTTTAACCCGAATATCTATCCCGAAACCGAATATCAAAAACGATTGGCGGAACAGGTGCGGTATTGCGATGCACTCGGCGTCAAACACGTGGAATTGGAATATGATCACGACGCGTGGCGGGCGGCGGTGCGCGGTCTGGAAACGGAACCCGAACGGGGGGTGCGGTGTGAACGCTGTTTCCAATTTCGGTTTGCGCGCGCGGCCGCATGGGCCCGCGACAATGGGTATGACGCGGTGGCGTCGGTGCTCGGCGTATCCCGCCACAAAGACCAGGCCCAGGTTGACCGCGCCGCCGCCGCATGTGGGGGAATTCAATATGTCCCCATCAAGTGGGATGAAGGATTGCGGGTGGCAATAAACCGTGCGTCGGATTTTTATCGCCAGAATTATTGCGGATGCGAATTTAGTATGCGTAAGGGTTAATATGAGGGGCGATATATTTTATCATGACCCGATGATTATCTAACAAAGTCAACAGCATAATTGTTTGATATATAGATAAATGGTCCCGACCACCAATCAGTTTTTTATAATCTGCCTCTGTTTCTAAATCCAAAGTATTACACATCATATAAACCGGAATGTTTGCGGTGATGCGCGCCTCTTCAATCCAATAACCCAATTTCATGGGACCTCCACATATTGTTATAAAGAAAAACCATTGGAAAAAATCACAATGGTTGGAGGTTAGTTACTACAATCGACTATAGTGCTGCTTATTTATGTATATCACAGCCCTCCAACCTTGGTTGGTGGAGGATTTCTGTTCTATTAGAACAGGTCGATTCAGGAGTAACTACACCCCGCCCACGGAACACCCGCCGGCCCAAGTATTATATAAATAAAACAAACAAATATCAAGATATAAACTTTAATATTTGCGATTGGGGGAAATCATGTCTATAATGCCAGGCATAAGGAGTAAAAACCAATGTCATCAATTTTTGTCTTTCCGGGCCAGGGTTCCCAATCCGTGGGCATGGGCCGCGATTTATATGAAAACAACGCCGCCGCACGTGCCGTTTTTGAAGAGGTGGACGCGGCACTTGGCGAAAAATTATCCGATATTATCTTTAATGGGCCGATGGAAACGTTGACATTGACCCGTAATGTGCAGCCGGCGATTATGGCGGTGTCCATCGCGATGCTGCGTGCGAGTAACGCGGAATTGACCCCCTATGTCGCGGGACATTCGTTGGGGGAATATACGGCGCTGTGTGCGGCGGGTGCGTTGTCGGTGGGGGACACGGCGAAATTATTGCGCGCGCGCGGCGACGCGATGCAGGCGGCCGCCCCGGTGGGCGCGGGGCTGACCGCCGTGGTATTGGGCATGGATATTGACGCGGTGCGGGATATTTGCGCGGCCGCTGGCTGTGACGTCGCGAACGATAATTCCCCGGGCCAGGTGGTGATTTCCGGGGCCAAAGACGCGGTGGAGGCCGCCATGGTCGCGGCCAAAGAAGCGGGGGCGAAGCGCGCCTTGCCCTTGGCGTTGTCGGTGCCGGTGCATTGCCGGATGCAAGAGAGTGCCGCCGACGTGATGCGTGCCGCATTGGACAGCGTGACGTTTCATGCGCCGGCGGTGCCGTTGATTTCCAACAAGACGGCCGCCCCCATGACAGATGTGGATGAGATTAAAGACGCCTTGGTCTATCAGATGACGCATGGCGTGCGTTGGCGCGAAAGTGTGTTGGCGATGCGGGACCTCGGCATCACGGAAACCATCGAAGTCGGGCCGGGGAACGTCTTGACGGGATTGACGCCACGGATTTGTCCGGAATTAACAGCAAAAAAATTGGAGATATAGGGTATGAATCCGATAGTGTTGCAGATTGCCGAAGTGATGATATTCGTGCTGGGATCATCGGCGGTCTTTTTGTTAAATACAAACAGCCGTTGGTCTAAATATGGTGCCATCGTCGGATTGCTGAGCGAGCCGTTTTGGTTCCTGTCGGCGTGGGCGTCGGAATCATGGGGCATTTTCGCGGTCAGTTTTATTTATACCCTGTCGTATATTATGGGGGTGTATAATTTTTGGTTTCGCAAAACAAAGAAAAAAGGAAAGAAATAATGTTTGATTTGAAAGATCGGGTTGTTTTAATTACCGGCGCCACCGGCGGTATCGGCGGGGCCATTGCCCGCAAAATGAAAGAGGCCGGCGCGACCGTCGTCGTGTCGGGGCGCAATGTGGCCAAAATGGACGCGGAATTTGGCGATGAATATATCAAAATCGCGGCCGATTTGGCGGCAGATGGCGCGGCCGAAGAATTGATTAAAAACACCATCGACGCGGCGGGCAAAATTGATGTCTTGGTCAATAATGCCGGTATTACCAAGGATACGTTGATGATGCGCATGACCGACGAACAATTCGACGATGTGATCAACACCAACCTGCGGTCCACGTTCAAAATGTGCCGCGCGGCGATTATGCCGATGATGAAGAACCGCTTTGGCCGTATCATCAATATGGCGTCCATTATCGGCGCGATCGGTGGCCCGGGCCAGGCGAACTATGCCGCATCCAAGGGTGGTATGATTGCCATGACCAAGTCCATCGCAGCCGAGGTGGCATCCCGCGGCATCACCGCGAACTGTGTCGCGCCGGGCTTTATCAAGACGCCGATGACGGATGTCTTGTCCGATGAATTAAAGGCGGCGTATCTGGCCCAGATTCCGGCCGGCCGTTTTGGTGAACCGGAGGACATTGCCAACGCCTGTGTGTTCTTGGCCAGTCCCGAGGCATCATACATCAATGGTCAAACGTTGCATGTCAACGGGGGCATGGGTCGGTTTTAAGGTATGACCGAATTTGATGTCATCATTATTGGTGGGGGGCACGCCGGGGCCGAGGCGGCGGCGGCGTCTGCCCGTCGTGGGGCGCGGACGCTGTTGCTGACGCAATGTGAATCCGATCTGGGGGCGTTGTCGTGCAACCCCAGTATCGGCGGTCCGGGCAAATCCCAAATGGTGGCGGAAATTGACGCCCTGGGGGGCGTAATGCCCCGCGCCGCCGATCGGGCGGGGATTCACTGGCGCACGTTAAACGCGACGCACGGGGCGGCGACGCGCGCCCTGCGGGCGCAGATTGATCGGGATTTATATCACAACGCGATTGTGGATATTTTGAACGCGGCGCCGAATTTAACGGTGGGGTTTGAACCGGTCAACACCATCGACATTGAACATAAAATTATCAATGACCGGTATTCGGCGCGGGCCATCGTGTTGACCACGGGCACGTTCTTGAACGGGTTGGTGACGCGGGGCGGCGAAAAAATCCCCTCTGGCCGTATGTTGGATGATGGCACATACCAAGAACCGGATACGCATCTGTCGGATGCGCTGCGGGCGGTGGGATTCCGTATCATGCGATTAAAGACCGGGACGCCGGCGCGCCTGTGGCGTGATTCGATTGATTTTAGTGTGTGCGAGGTGCAACCCGCAGATGATCCCCACGATTGGTTTGGCCTGGGGGATGCGAATAACACATACGCCGAACATTGTTACATCACGCACACGACCGCCGCCACGCATCAGATTATTCGGGACCATATTGCGAACGCGCCGATGTACAATGGGGACATTTCGGGGACGGGGCCGCGTTATTGCCCATCGTTGGAAGATAAGGTGATGCGCTTTGAAACCCACGCGTCGCACCATGTTTTCTTGGAACCCGAAGGCTTAAACAGCCCCCTGGTTTACCCCAACGGGATTTCCACCAGTTTTGGCGCCGATATCCAAGACATGTGGATTCGCACGATTCCGGGGCTGGAAAACGCGCGGGTGGCGCGGTACGGATACGCCATTGAATATGACGCGATTGATGCGCGGGCGCTGAATACCGAATTGATGGCGCGGGATATCCCGGGCCTGTTTTTCGCGGGGCAAATCAACGGGACATCCGGTTATGAAGAGGCCGCCGCCCAAGGCCTTGTGGCCGGTGCGAACGCGGCCGCGTTTGCGCGCGATTTGTCGCCATTGCATCTGGACCGCACAACAGCCATGATTGGGGTCTTAATCGATGATATTACAACACTGGGCGTGGATGAACCGTATCGGATGTTCACATCGCGGGCGGAATATCGATTGCACCTGCGGGCGGATAACGCGATGGCGCGATTGGGGCAAATGGGCGTGGATTTGGGATTGATGGCGTCGGATTATTACGAACGGGTCATGGCGGTCCGTGGGGATATCATCGCCGAAAACGATAAATTCTATGCCGGCTATATATCGCGCGCGATGCGCGAAATGGATGCGTATCGGCGCGATAGGGATTTAAAAATCCCGCGGGATTTTGACTATGCGGGTCTGCCGGGATTGACCAATGAATTGATTGAAAAACTGACCGCGACGCGGCCGGAAAATATCGCGGCGTGCGCGCGCATTCCGGGCATGACCCCGGCCGGGATTATGGTCGTCCTGCGTGCGATCCGACATTAAAAAAACCGGCGGTGCCGGTTTTTTTATTTATCGGGTGTGGTATTTTTTTATTTTATCCAGACGATCCGCCAGACGCGGGTTGGTGCGCAGCAAGGCGTCATCAAAACACTGCATATATTTGCCGCCCAGATGCGTCCGAATAATCTGGCGCATGTTGGCCAGTTGTATGTCGGTCAGCCCCAGGCCAAATGCCTGGGCCAAATCCGTGGCCAATTTTTCAAAATTTGGCGCGGCAACCGTGTCTTGGGGGCCAAAACGTCCCAAATCCAAACTTTGCGTCAATTCCGGCACAAAGGTTTGATCCATATAGCGCGCCATAAAGGTGCGCGGGAATATGCCGTTGTATTCCAGTGTCATGTTAAACGGAATCCCCGAAAACAGGGCCGTATGCGATATGGCCCAACGGGTCTTGTCATCCAACAGCCATGTGACCGGTTCGATTTTAATCAGGTATTCGGCGCCCCGGGTAACGATGTGTCCATTGTTCAGGGTGGCCGTTCCCCAATCCATGTTGGGGCGCGCCGTCACGCGGATAAAGCGATGATCCCCCAACTGATACA
>JAAVBR010000007.1 GCA_014802705.1 bacterium
CGAAGATTGGACCTTGAATGCAGAGGCGGTCTTTGGACATTATGATTGGCATCAACAATTGTCGATCAAGGGCGCCATCGGGTGGCAACCGAACGCATGGATGGCCCTGAACCTGTATGCCAAGACGACATTGTTTGACACCGCCAACGACAAAAATCTGGATCTGTTTTGGCGCGAACCCGGCGCCCTGGGGACGGGTGATTTTGTCAGAATCGGGGATACGTCGATCGACAAATATCGTGAAACCAGTGTCGGCGTTCAGGCAATCTTTTATTTCTAAAGGAATAGGGGAATGAAACACATGCGTAAAATTTTATGGGGGACGATGGCGATGCTGATGCTGGCGCCGAGGGTGGCAGCGGCGGCGGCCCACGATACAGCCGATCCCCTGTACTTGGCGGGCGATCGTGACTTTGTGTCGCGGACATCACTGACCTATTGGGACAGCACCCTGCGCCTGGGCCAGGATTTTTCATACGGATTGGGTGGGCGCTTTGTGATTGGGGGCAATGTCCATTATCAAATCGATTTTGATGGTCACGAAGATGGATTTTCCAATTTTGACCTGGGCGGGATTTATCGATTGGGGCTTGCCGCCGATAATGAATCCAAGATCATATCCGATTTGTTGTTCGGGATTAAATTCGGCGGATCGTCACATGTGCGTACCCCCGAATATGCCGATACCATTTATTATGCCGGGGTGCGTGTGGGCCGCGAATGGGCGGGGGTAACCCTGGCCGCGACATTGAAAAGCAGTTGGATTTTTGATGACGCGCGCGGTATGGCCTATATCGATTTTGCGCCAGAGGCTTATTTTCGTCTGAATCCCGATTGGCGTGCGGGGGCGGGCGTTACCCTGCGCAAGGCCACCAAACCCCATTACGACCAGGAATGGGCGAACTTTAAATTGGTGCGTCAATATGGTCGGACCCAATATGTCGGCCATGTGGATTACGAATTTGAAAGTGACGAAGTCCAGGTCGGTATCAAAGTCAATATTGTGTTTTGATGGGAATGAATGAAAATGCGCTCTATGCCGGGTTCCCAGCATAGAGCGCGTTTTTTTCCCTCGGATTATTTCTTGCGGAAACTGTCCCAATATTCCAGGCGTTTTTTAATCTCGCGCTCAAACCCGCGTTCGATGGGGCGATAAAACTGTTGCCGGGCCATGTCTTCGGGGAAACAATTTTGACCACTGCATCCGGATGCCGTGTCGGGGTCATAGACGTATCCCGCCCCATAGCCCATGTTTTTCATCATTTTGGTTGGCGCGTTTAAAATATGTTTGGGGGGCATCAGGCTGCCCGTTTCGCGGGCGACGGCGTACGCCGCTTTTTGCGCCTTGTAATTAGAAACGCTTTTGGGCGCCGTTCCCAAATAAATCACCAATTGCGTCAGGGCCAGGTCTCCCTCTGGGCTGCCCATGCGTTCATAAATCTGCCACGCGGTCAGCGCCATTTGCATCGCGTTCGGATCGGCCAGGCCCACGTCTTCCATCGCGAAACGTGTCAATCGCCGGAACAGGTACATCGGATCTTGGCCCGACGTCATCATGCGCGCCACCCAATACAGCGCCGCATCCGTATCCGACGCGCGCAGGGATTTATGCACCGCCGAAATTAAATTATAATGTTCGTCGCCCGATTTGTCCGACAGGGGCGCCCGCTTTTGCACGGCGGCATCCAGGGCGTCCGCATCCAAATCTTTTTTAAATTTGGCCGTCGTTAAATATTCAACCGTATTCAATAAAAACCGTGCGTCGCCGTCCGCCATCTGGGCCAGGTGCGTGCGCGCCGCGTCCGTCAAGGGCAGGCGTTTATCCAAGAATTCTTCGGCCCGGGTCATAAGTTGCAACAGGTCTTCGGTCGCCAGTCCCGTCAACACCCCCACGTGACAGCGCGACAGCAACGCGTTGTTCAAATTAAAACTGGGGTTTTCCGTCGTCGCCCCGATAAAGACGACGGTGCCATCCTCTAAGTACGGCAACAGGGTATCCTGTTGCGTTTTGTTAAAGCGATGAATTTCATCAATAAACAACAAGGTATTGCGCCCAATGTCCCGGTTCATGCGGGCGGCATCCATGGCCTTTTTAATATCGGCCGTGCCGGAAAAGACCGCCGACATCGGCATAAAATCCATGTCCACCGAATGGGCCAAGGCCCGGGCAATCGTCGTCTTGCCGCATCCGGGCGGCCCCCATAAAATCAGATTTGATAATTTGCCCGCGTCCACCATGCGGCGCACCAACCCGTTTTCCCCGAGTAACGTCCGCTGGCCCACCACGTCGTCAATCGTCGCGGGACGCATTAAATCGGCCAAAGGGCGTGTGTCGTTCGGGGTTTTCATTTTTATTTTACTTTTGTTTTATTTGGGCTTTATTTGTGATATAATCTATTTTAGTACAAACCATAAGAAAAATAAAATGAAAAATAACGAATTCACCTTGGCGGTGGCAAATCTGGCGGCGGCGGCCATGGCGGCCAATCCCGGCCTGTCCATGGCGGATGCGGTGCGCGACGCCACGGAAAACCTGCGCGGGGCCTCCATCAGCCCCCAAAAAATCAAGGATTCGGTCAAACCCGATAAAATCCAGTGTCTGGAAGACGGCACCTGGCACGTGATGCTGCGCCGCTATATCCGGCGAAAGTTTAATATGAGTCCGGAACAGTACAAGGCCAAATGGGGATTGCCGGATGATTATCCGATGGTGGCGCCGACGTATGCGGCGCGCCGGTCAAAAATCGCAAAAAAAACAGGATTGGGTAAAAATGGCAAAAGAAATTCGTAACAATAAATACCTATCCGGCCTGTATCAGTTCTTGGGATGGGCGATCAAATACGCGACATGGGACAATCCCATTGTGCGTGGCACAGACGCGGCGATCAAGGCGGTTTCGGCGACGCCCGCGATGCCCCAGGAAACATGGTTTGAACGTCATTCCACGGTTGCGGCGCGTGTGGTTTGGTGGTGCGCATTGTGCGGCGCCCTGTTGAAAGAGGGGACCATTGATGTCGCCCCCGTCGTGGATGCCATGGGCCATTGGATCACACAGAATAATTTTGAAGATCTGAAATTAAATCCCAAAAATTCCGAACGCTGGGCGGATGCGGTGGTGGGGATTCATCCCTATGTCTTGGCGCATATTATTTCCAGCGAAGGGTTTATTGAAAAGGCCTATGACGACAATGGGGGCAATGGGACGTTGACCCTGGGCAGTGGATTTACCATCAACGATAAAATACATCGTGATTTTGCAAAAAAAATATTGGGCCGCCATGTGGGAAACGGGGCGTCTATTACCGTTGCGGAAAATCGGATCTTGGTATCCGAATGGTTAAAACAAAAAATCTATCCCCAAATTCAACAGAATCTGACCCGATCCATCGACAGTCGTCTGTTTGTGATTTTGGCGGTGGCGGCGTATAACAAAGGGTCCAATACCTATGCCCCTGGCAACAGCGGCCATCCCGTGATCCAGGCCATCAATGACGGCAAAAGTCCCGACGAAATTGCCGCGACGTATGTGCGGGCCTTTTCGGGAATCCAGGGCACCAAGTGGGGGGGGCTGCCCAACAAATTTGGTTTAAGCGCCCTGTATTATCAGGGGGCGGTGCAAGACACAACGATTTTGAATGCCATTGCCGAGGCACCCTATACCCTGGAAAAACATATTCGCCAGAATAATAATCGGCTGGTGACCTATGACAACAAAACGAATGCGGCGCGGGCCAATGGATTGTATAATCCGGGTAATATTGATTCACTGATGCTGTTGACCAAATACCGCAAGACCCAGGGAACCGCTCAAGAACCGGTGAAAAATTATTTAACCCCGCATCAATGTGATGTGATTCAACAGGGAAAATTGGCGGCCCATGTGGCGGATTTCCAGGATTCGATTGTTCATGTCACCCCCCAGAAAATGGATGCGTCGGATGAGTTAAATGCCGCCGGCGAAGAATTTTATTTTGATAAAAAGTATGCCCAGGCGGTTGAAAAATTCAAAGCGGCCATCCAGAAAAAACCGCAGAATTACATCGCATACAGCAATTTGGCCATTTCATATTACAAAATGGATAAATACGCCGATGGGTTAAAGGTGGTCCAGGATCTGATCAAATCATCGCACTTTGCGGGCATGCCGGACGACATTCGGGGCTATACCTATTATAATGTGGCGTTGTGTCGGATGGCCCTGGGGGACAATGCCCAGGATACCACGGCCGCCGCGGAACATTACACATTGGCCCGGGCAAATTTAAAGTTGGCCGAAAAATTCAGCGGCTGTGTGCACGAAGACATGCGCAAAACGTTGGATGCCAAAATAAATCCGGCGCCGCATATGCGCGCCGCCGCGGCCAAGGTCAAAAGCCAATCGGCCCCCCAAAAAGGCCGGGCGCCCGTGCGTCCCAAACAAGAGGGCAGATAAATGGCACAACGGTTTCAAAAAATTGTCGGCGCGCCCCAGCATACATTTGAACGGGCCCGCAAAAAAATAACGGCATGGCATCCCCGCACACCCGTGGGGCATGTGGGGCGCCTGGTCGGGATTTCGGGGACGGGGATATTTGAATTTTTATTGTGGGCGGTCAAATACGCCACATTGGATAATCCGATGTTGCGCGATATGGAAGACAAGATACGAAATCTGCAAACCAATTCCATTTGGTGGCGTCATCCCAATTTGTCGGCGCATGTGTTGTGGTGGTTTATGTTGGGGGGCGTGGTTTTGTCCGCGTGGCCCCAAAGCGATGAAATGGAAGAGGGAACAGAACCCTTTTATGAGACACACAACAGCGCCACCGATGTCCCGCCGGTCGCGGAAAAAAAGTTTGCGGGTTTTTGTCTGAATCCCCTGGATCAACAGGCGTGGCGCGCCGATGTGATGGGCGTGCATCCCTATGTCTTGGCGCATATTATTTCCAGCGAGGGCTTTATCGAACGGGCCTATGACGACAATGCAGGCAATGGAACGTTGACCCTGGGCAGTGGTTTTACCATCGATCACGCGGCGCATCGGGCGTTTGCCCAGCAAATATTGGGCCGCCGGATTGGCAATTGGGCGCGGATTGATGTGGATGAAAACCGTGTGTTGGTGTCCGAATGGCTGCGCCAGGTGATTTATCCCAATATTCAACAGAATTTAACCCGACCGGTGGATGGGCGTTTGTTTGTGATTTTGGCGGTGGCGGCATACAACAAAGGGCACAATATCTATGCCCCCGGCAACAGCGGCTATCCCGTTATCCAGGCCATCAATGCCGGCAAAAGTGTGGATGAAATAGCCAATGCCTATGTGCGGGCCTTTGCGGGGCCGCGCGGCACGCGTTGGCCGGGATTGATCAATAAATATGGCGTCTGTGCGTTGTATTACAAGGGTAACATTTCCGATGGGGCCATCTTGGCCTCGGTGGCAGAGGCACCTTATCGTCTGGAAAAGCATATTCGCCAGAACCGGGGACGGTTGGTCACCTATGACGGGTCGGGCGAAGATGCCCGCCCCAATGGTGTCATTGATCATAAAAAAATGGATTCCCTGTTGATGATGGTGCCAAAGCACAAGACCAAGGGTACCCTGCAGGATACGGTCGGGACGTATTTGAACGCGGCACAATGTGATGCGATTTCGCGTGGCGTTTTGGCCGGGGCGGATGCCTGTTTCCATGATTTTATGCCCAAAAAAACGGCGGAAAGATTAAGTCGATCGGACGCGTTAAACATTACGGGCGAAGAATTGTATTTTGATAAAAAATACAGCGCCGCCATCAAAAAATTCCAGGCGGCCCTGGATAAAGATCCGCGCAATTATATCGCGTACGCCAATATGGTGATTTGTTATTGCAAAATGGGGCGGCCCGAACGGGGATTGGCCGTGATGCAAAACCTGATGGGGACCGGTCTGTATACCGACATGCCCGGCGATATGCGCGGCGCCATGTATTACGGGGCGGCCCTGTGTCGCGTGGCATTGGGCGACGCCGCCACACGGGATGACGTGCGCCGCACGCATTATACCGCGGCATTGGAAAATTTAAAGTTGGCCGAAAAATTTAGCGGTGACCCGCACGAGGGGATCCAAAAAGCCGTCCAGGCAAAGATAAATCCGGCGCCGCAGATGCGCGCCGCCGCGGCCAAGGTCAAAAGTCAGACGCGTGTTCCCACCGCCAAAGGGAACGTGGTGACCAAAAATGAGGGCAGATAACATGCATATTTATATTGATGATCAGGATAAGCGTTGGAACAAATATAAAATCGATTTTGATGGGGTGGCCCGTCGGGCGGCGGATGTCGCCGGCGCCGCGCCTGAGGCAGAAATATCGATTATCCTGACCGATGATGCGCACATTCATGAACTGAACCGACAATATCGTCAGATTGATCGGCCGACCAATGTGCTGTCCTTTGAATTGGGGGATCCCCAATTGTTGGGCGACATTTATATATCCTTGGACACGGTCCAGCGCGAGGCCCATGATTTAAATATCCCTGTGGCCGATCATACGGCGCATATGGTGGTGCACGGGGTTTTGCACCTGATGGGGTATGATCATATTGATGATGCGGATGCGGTGCGGATGGAAAAATTGGAAACCCAAATTTTGGGGGATATGGGAATTAAAAATCCCTATGCGTCGGACGGGGATGTCGTGGCCAGGCGGGGAATGCGCCCATGGGGATGCGCGGCGCTCTATGCACTCTGTGGGGCGGTGGCCGTGTTGGGGTTTGCGCCCATGGTTTTTTGGTGGGCGACATGTATCGGCATCGGCGGGGCATATTACCTCTGTGTTCGTGACGGGGACGCGCCCATTGGATTGGGACGCGGATGGATGCGGGCGTTTCCCTTTGGGGCAATGTACGCCGTGGGGATGTTTTGGTGGATGCTGAATTCGATTTTTGTGGTACCGGAATTGATGCATCAATTTGCGATTTGGACATTGCCCGCATTGATGGGGATCGCGTTGGCGGGGGGGATTATTTTCGCCGCGCCGTTTGCCGTTGTGTCTTCTATGCGCCGGAATCCGGCATATACACCGATTTATTTTGCAACCGCCTGGACGTTGGTGTTGTGGTTGCGGGAATGGGTGCTGACCGGATTTCCATGGAATCCGTTGGCGAACATTACGTTGAATATGCCGTTGATCGCCAATTCCATGTCGCTGTGGGGGGCATTGGGATTGACGTTTGTGGTGGCAGGCTTGATCGCATCGGGGGTGGAATGGATCCGCACGCGGCGCCGTGATGTCGTGACCACATTTTTGATGTTTGTGGTGGTATTGGCCGCCGGCGCGGTTGCAGGATATATCAATATACTGCGTGCGGCCGTGGATACCGATAAACCGGCCCCTGTGATTCGTATTGTACAGCCCGCCATGTCCCAATCGCAAAAGATGACGCGCGATGCGGCGGTGGAAAATCTGAAACGTCTGATGGAACTGGGGTGGGGCGATGATGCCGGGGCGCATCCCGATTTGATTGTGTATCCGGAAACCACCTATCCGGCGGTGATGGAGGCTGATGATGATATGCCCATGGCGCGGGCCTTGGGCAAACCGGTGGTGATGGGGACGTTATCCTGGGATGGGCGGCATGTCTATAATTCCATGGCGGTGGCGGGAAATGACGGGACGTTAAATCACCTGTATCACAAATCGCATTTGGTGCCGTTTGGGGAATACGCGCCGCTGGGGGGACTGATGCCGGCGCCGGGGAATTTAACCCCCGGCACAGGGCCGGCCCTGATCACGCTGGATCTGGGGGGGCGTGCCTTTACCTTTGCGCCCGCCATTTGTTACGAGATTATTTTTACAGATTCCCTGGTGCGTTCCGCGGCGCCCATCGACGCGGTGATCAATATGACCAATGACACATGGTTTGGCCGCACCCCCGGCACGTACCAGCACTTGGATATGGTGCGGCGCTATGCGATTGAATCAGGGCTGCCCATTGTGCGGGCCAATTATTCGGGGATCAGTGCCCTGGTCAACAGTGCGGGTGCCGTCACGGCCCGGATTCCCATCGGGGCCACAGGGATCTTGGACGGCACGGTCGGGGGCGCGCACCAAACGCCATATCGATGGATCGGGCGTGACGGATGGATGATTCTTATTTTGATCTTTGCCCTGGGGGCCGTGGCCGTGCGCCGGCGGTTCGGAAAATAAAAAATGCGAACCGGCGCCGGTTCAATGACATCATGTTTCCAAAAATAAACCGCCCCACAAGGGGGCGTTTAATTTTTGGAGGCCTGGGTCGGAATCGAACCGGCATACAAGGATTTGCAGTCCTCTGCATAACCACTCTGCCACCAGGCCATTGGATGGGCGAAAGCATCCTAGGCAAAATTAAAAAAGAATTCAATAGAAAAATTAAAAAGATTGTGATACAGTATTTCCCAGAGAGAGTTTTTTATGAAATCATGGATATTTTGTCTGATGTTGTTGCCGTCGGCGGTGTTTGCCGCCCCGGATTGTGCCACCCGGCGTGCAGTGCCCGATGGAAAACTTACGTTGCAAGAGGTTATTGAACTCGGGCTTTGTCGTAATCCCCAGACGGCCGCCGCCTATTTATCCCTGGAATCGGCCCGATTTGCCAAGAATGCCGGTTATGCGGATTATTTGCCCAATGTGTCGGCATCGGCGTCCGGCACGTTGCCGTATCGTAATGAAGAGTGGGGCGATTGGTCCTGGGGGGCGTCGCTGTCGGCGTCGTATCTGATTTTTGATTTTGGTCGGCGCCTGTCGGATATCAAGACACTGACGGCGGTGTGGCGCGCCACGGGGTTTGATTATGACGATGCGGTGCAAAATTATGTCTATGGCATTATCGGGGCGTATTACACATTGCTGAATACCAATGCCGATGTGGACGCGGCGTCGGCGTCGCGTGCCGTGGCCCAGACCGCGTTGGACACCGCGCAAAAGAAATTCAAGGCCGGTGCCGTCGCCCGTGCCGATGTGTTAAAGGCGGAAACGACCCTGGCGACCCGTGATCTGGAATTGGAACGGGCCAAAAATAATCGCGAAATCGCCAAGGGAACATTGTTGAGCAAATTGTCCTTTGCGGCGGACGGGGATATTGAAATTGCCGATATGCCCTCTAACTTTGGCAGTCGGGATGAAAACAAAAGCATTGATGATTTGATTGATATGGCGCAAACGCGGCGGCCGGATTTATTGCGGGCATCGGCCGATGTGGACGCGGCGTGGCACCGGCGCAACAGTTCGTTCCTGAAAAATTTGCCGTCGATTTCGGCGTCGGGAACATTGTCGTGGAACGATACGCCGTCCGAATCATTTAATGCAGGCCATAATCACATCAGCGGATCCATCGGCGTGCGGGCATCGATGCCGATTTTTGCGGGTTTTGCCAATATGTATGGCGTGCGCAGCGCCCAGGCCAATTACGATCGTGCGCTGGAAAATCAGCGGGCGTCCCATGATAACGCGGTGCTGGATATCTTTACCGCCTATCAAAATTATAAGACGGCGCAAAAGGTGTTGGGCCAAACCCAGGCCTTATTAAAATCGGCGACGGAATCCGAACGCGTGACGTCCGGCATGTACAAGGTGGGCAAGGCCACCATGCTGGATTGGCAGACGGCGCAATCGGAATTGGTCGATGCCCAAAAACAAAACAATGCGGCCAAATACGACCTGTTTACCAAACGGGCGGCGGTGGCGCTGGCAATCGGGGATATTCAATCCGGTTTGATGACCCAAGAACAGGGAGGGGATAATGATTAAAAAAATCGGGCGCTGGATCTGGCGCCAGAAATGGTGGATTTTGATTTTGGTATTGTTGGGGGTGGGGGGCTGGTTTTTGTGGGGCCGATCCGGTTCTGAGAAATCCAGTTTTTCAACCGTGGCCATTACGCGCGGTGACATTCGCCAGGTGGTTACCGCCACCGGGGAAATTCAGCCGGTCAACACCGTCAGCGTTGGATCCCAAGTATCGGGCACCATTGACCAGATCTTTGTGGATTATAATGCGACCGTCAAACAGGGCGACATTCTGTTGACCATTGAACCGTCGGTCTTGCAGGCCTCGGTCGACGAGGCGAAGGCATCCCTGGTGTCGGCCGAATCGCAACGCAATTATGCCAAAAACGAATATGACCGGAACAAGACGCTCTATGCCGACGGCTTTATCGCCCGGGCGGAAATGGAACAGTCACAAACCGCCTATGAACAGGCGGAACAATCGGTCTTGCGCGCCCAATCCCAATATGATCGGGCGGTGACGAATTTGGGCTATGCCACAATTACGTCGCCGGTTGACGGCACCGTTATTTCGCGCAAGGTGGACAAGGGTCAAACCGTGGCCGCATCGTTCCAGACGCCGGATTTGTTTGAAATCGCCGAAGATTTAACCAAGATGCAGATTGAAACATCCGTGTCTGAGGCGGATATTGGTATGATTGCCGATGGCCAGCATGTGACATTTACGGTGGACGCATACCCGACGCAAACATTTGACGGGGTGGTGCGGCAAATTCGTCTGTCGCCGACAACGACATCCAACGTTGTGGTGTACACTGTGGTGATTGATGTGGATAATTCGGATCTGCGCCTGATGCCGGGGATGACGGCGTTCGTGACGATTATTGTGGCGGAAAAGATGGATATTTGGAAGGCCCCCAATGCGGCGTTCTTGGTTCGCAATTTCACAAATATTGTGGATGAACCGGGCGATGCCACGCCGACAACCCATCTGGCGATTCAGCGGGCCAATGCCCTGAACGACGGGATTATCTTGGTCCCGTATACCAAGGGTTTGGCCACCGCGACGGAAACAGAAATTGTGGCGGACGGCATTATGGCGGGCGATCGGATTGTGGTGGGACGCATTGGCGCGACAACATCCGGGACACAAAAGCAACAGTCAACCATGCGCATGGGACCCGGGGGCGGGGGACCGCGCTAAGGCGCATAGGGCCCGGGGACAAAAGCCGGCATGCCGGCTTTTTCCAAAAAAAAGACAAACGGAAACGGATATGCAAAAGAAAAAAGAATCCCAAACGGATATCATTATTTCCATGGCCGGTATCAATAAAAGTTTCCCCTTGGAAATGGGGGGCGAACAACAGGTGCTGTTTGACATCACCTTTGACGTGCATGCGGGGGAATTTGTGGCCATTATGGGGCCGTCGGGGTCGGGCAAATCCACATGCATGAATATCATCGGCGCGCTGGATACGGCCACATCCGGCACATACAAATTGTATGGCACGGATATTTCCAATTTTTCGTCCGACGAATTGGCGATGGTGCGCAATGAACATATCGGCTTTGTGTTCCAGAATTTTAATCTGTTGTCCAAACGCACGGTGTTGGATAACGTTATGTTGCCATTGATGTATCGGGGCATGAGTATGGATGAACGCCGCCGGCGGGGCCGCGAAATGTTACAGCGTGTGGGCCTGGAACGCTTTGAAAGTTATCTGCCATCGCAACTTTCGGGTGGTATGCGCCAGCGTGTGGCGATCGCCCGCGCATTGGCAGGCGATCCGAAATTGATTCTGGCGGACGAACCGACGGGGGCCCTGGACAGTAAAATGGGGCACGAGATTTTACAGTTTTTCAAACAACTCAATCACGATATGGGGATCACCATTGTGATGATCACGCACGAATTTGATATTGCCAAATATGCGTCGCGCCTGATTCATATTTATGATGGTCGCGTCAATTATGACGGCCCGATTCCATCCAGCGAGGCTGTATTGGTCAAATCTGAAACATCGCCAAAGCCCAAGGGACGCAAGAAATGACATTTAACGATATTTTAAAAGAATCCTGGTTTTCGATCAGCGGTAATAAAATGCGGTCATTTTTGACCGTGTTGGGGATTATCATCGGGGTGATGGCGGTGGTGATTATGGTGGCCGTGGGCGAAACGGTCCAAAAACAGATCAGTGATCAGTTTTCGTCGCTGGGGACCAATACCATTATGATCCGTGCCGGCGCCGCCCAGACCGGGGGGGTGCGTACGGGTAATCGCCAGACATTGACCCTGGACGATGCGGAATTTATCGGCAAATTGCCCGATGTGATGGCGGTGTCCCCGGTTCAAAACAGCGCCGCCCAGGCCATTTATGGTAATAAAAATTGGGCGACATCCATGGTGGGGGTGTGGCCGGCCTATACCGTGGTCCAGAATATCGAAATAGAACAGGGGGCTTTTTTCGATCAATCGGCGGTGCGCAACGCGTCGACCTATGCCGTAATTGGGCCCACCACGGCCGAAGAATTGGGATTGCCCGATAACCCCATCGGCCAGGTGGTGCGGATTCAAAATACGCCCTTTGTGATTGTGGGGGTGACCAAAGCCAAGGGCGATTCGGCCATGGGGTCCCAGGACGACATGATCATCATTCCGATCACAACATTGAAAAAGCGTCTGCAGGGTTCGCGCTTTCCCAACGCGGTCAGTATGATTGCCTTGAAACTCTATCCGGATGCGGATAATAATTTGGTGATTGAACAGATTACGGCGTTGCTGCGCCAGCGGCATAAATTAAAAGATGCCGATGCCGACGATTTTCAAATCATGGACATGAAACAGGTCATGGAAACCATGAACACGGTGACGGGGTATATGAAACTGTTGCTGATTGCGATTGCGGGCGTGTCGCTGTTGGTGGGGGCGATCGGGATTATGAACATGATGCTGGTGTCGGTGGCGGAACGCACGCGTGAAATTGGCATTCGCAAGGCCATTGGCGCACGTGAACGGCATATTATTATTCAATTTTTATCCGAATCGATTTTTATCTCCTTTATCGGATCCATGGTGGGATTGATGTTGGGGCTGGGCCTGGCCCAGGGGGTGGGGCGATTGATCCTGCATTACAATGTGCCGTTTTCGGCATGGCCGGTGGTGTTATCCATCAGTGTGGCGGTGATTGTCGGCCTGGCATCCGGGGTGATGCCCGCGTACAAGGCGGCGAAATTAAACCCGATCGACAGCCTGCGCTATGAATAAAAAAATCCCGGGGATTCCCGGGATTTTTCATGTTGCGCGAAACGGCGCAATCGGTTATAATCCGTGGGGTAGAGGGCGAAAATACTATGCCTAATCCAAAGGGACGTTTGCATACGACAATAATCCCAAAATAAAAATCCCCAATTTCCGCACTTTTTCCTCCTGATTTTATGCCTAATCCAAACGTCGGTTTGAATCCGGCCGTGGCCGCCGAATGTCCAGCAAAGGTATGCGTGTCAGGCGAGCTGGGAATAATAGACGATTTGGATGGTACCGTTGATTTAGATAGCAAGGCGGCCAATTGCGCAACCACCAAGATGACATGTTACGGAGAGTCTGCTGAGGGATTTACTGGGGAGTCGACTGGTTTGGAATCGTGTGTGACATGTCTGGATGGATATGTCAAAGAAGAACGGACAGTTCCGTTTCAAGATCAACGGGGCAACGAATGTACGGTCACATATTACACCTGTGTCAAAGAGACAAAATGCCCCCAGGGACAATATAAACAGGGGACGACCTGTGTGGCCTGTCCGTCATCGGGAACGACCGATGCAGCCGGCATGACGGCCGTGACGCAATGTTATCTTGCCGCCGGGACAGCCTTTTCCGATGCCAGCGGGGCAGGCGTTTACGCCGCCAAATGTCCCTGGGTGAATTAAAATTGACATTTTTCGTCCCGCGCGTTATGATGCAAGGCATGAAGTATTTATATATGACTTTGACGACAACCACGACGACCCCTTTGGGGGTGTAATTTCTGTTTGCGGTTTTTCCCGCGTATGCTTATAATCATCAATTGGAATAAAAATAAAAAACAAAGGGACTTTTGTTATGTCTTACGAAATTGAAACCATTCGGCATTCGCTGGCGCATGTGATGGCGGCGGCGATTCAAAAATTACACCCCGACGTCAAATTTGCGGGTGGCCCGGCCATTGAAAACGGATTTTATTACGATTTCGATACCGATTATCGCTTTTCCGAAGAAGACTTTGACGCCATTGAAAAGGAAATGCGCGCCTTGATCAAATCCGACGGCGCGTTTGTCCAACGCAACGTCACCGCGGCCGAGGCCAAGGAGATTTTTGCCAACCAGCCGTACAAAATGGAATGGTTAAATGAATATGATGCGGCCGGCGACGCCCTGTCGATCTATACATTCCGCGACTTTACCGACCTGTGCCGGGGGCCGCATGTGGCGTCATCCAAAGACCTGCCGCGCGACGGGTTTAAAATCCGCAGTGTGGCGGGCGCCTATTGGAAGGGCGACGCCAAAAATAAAATGTTGCAGCGTATCTATGTGGATGCCTTTGCGTCCAAGGAAGATTTGGACGCGCATCTGAAAATGATGGAAGAGGCGGCCGCCCGCGACAACCGAAAACTGGGGCGCGATATGGATCTGTTCCATTTTGAACCGGAATATGCGCCCGGGGCGGTGTTCTGGCATGACAAGGGGTATCGTATTTATCGGCGCCTGATCGATTATATCCGTATGCGCCAGGAACGCGCCGGTTATCTGGAAATTTCGACCCCGTCGGTGATGGATCGGTCCCTGTGGGAAAAATCGGGCCACTGGGCGAAATATGGGGAACATAACTATTCGGGCAAGACCCAGGATGGCAAAACGTTCTGTGTGAAACCGATGTCGTGCCCGGGCGGCATGTTGGTGTTCGGCCAGGGAACGCGTTCGTACAAGGATCTGCCGCTGTATCTGTCGGAATTCGGCAAGGTCAATCGGTACGAGGCGGCCGGGGGCCTGGCCGGGCTGATGCGTGTGCGTGAATTCACCCAGGACGACGCGCATATCTTCTGTACCGAAGATCAGTTTGAAACCGAAATCGTCAAAATCTTGTCTTTTGTAAAAGATATTTATGCGAAATTCGGCTTTGATCGGGTGTGGATGAAATTGGCCACCCGCAAGGAATCGGAATTCCGAATCGGGTCGGATGAAATCTGGGACAAGGCCGAAGAGGGACTGCGTCATGCGCTGGAGGCCAATAATATTGAATTCGAAGTGGCGACCGGGGACGCCGCCTTCTATGGACCCAAAATCGATATTTATCTGAAAGATTCGATTGGCCGCACCTGGCAATGCGGGACGGTTCAATTGGATATGAATCTGCCGGAACGCTTTGATTTGTCGTATATCGGCGAAGACGGGGAAAAGCATCGTCCGATTATGTTGCATCGCGCGTTGCTGGGGTCGATTGAACGCTTTATGGGCGTATTGTTGGAATCGACCGGCGGGCATTTGCCGCTGTGGTTATCGCCGATGCCGGTGGTGGTCACCCCCATTTCGGAAAAGCAGCGCGACTATGCCATCGCCGTGGCGGATGCGTTGACGGCCGCGGGCGTCCGGTGCACGACCGATCTGCGCGATGAAAAGGTCAATTACAAAGTCCGTGAATTGTCCGTCGCCAAAACCCCCATTATCGCGGTGGTGGGCGACAAAGAAATGGCCGACCAGACTGTGACCCTGCGCCGTTTGGGTGTGGAACAGCAGGAAACCGTTTCCTTGCAAGACTTTGTGGAACAAATGCGCGCCGCGGTGCAATTGCCGGCGTAAAAAAATCCGGGTGCGGGAATCCCGGGGGATATTTTCCCTGTGGTCCGTGCCCGGCATTCTTTTATAATCAGATATGAAAGAGCAGGGGGATAAACAAATGAAAAAAGCAATGTGGATTGGTGTCTTGGGCGCCTTGTTGTGCGGGGCATGCATGCAAAAGTGTGAAGTCGAACCCATCGTCGAACAAAATCACAAACTGATTGTGCCGCCGAATTTTGGCCAGATGCCGAAATAAAATCAAAAACGTTTCCGATGGGGAACGTTTTTTTGATGTGGGCATATTCGCTTGGGGAACGGGATTTTTTGTGATATAATAAACGCAAAGAAATAATGGGGGACGTTATGAATGACGACGAGAATTTAGATTTATTAGACCTGGACGATGATGCATCGCTGGATACGTTGCCGGATGCCGCGCCCTTTGCCAGCCCGCGCCCGAAAAAGCCGTGGCTGTTGCTGGGGGTGACGTTGGGGGTTATTGTCTTGGTGACGGTGGTGGTTATTCGGATGATTGGATCCGATTCGTCATCGACGATTGAAATCGATTTGGATGCGCCGGCGGTGGTGACATTGGATACGTCCGTGCCGGGTCCCCAACCGGGGCCTGTTGCGGTGCCGGATACGTCTGTGGTGCCGGGGCCCGCGCCCAAGAATCCGCCCAAGCCTGTCCCGGCCGAAACGGTAACACCGAAACCTGCGCCGACACCGGCGCCCGCCCCGGATGCGTCTAAGCCGACGCCCGGCATGCCGGTTCGCGTGGTGGAACCGCGGCGTGATAACGTGACCTTTAACCCCGATAAACCGGCGGCCAAACCCGCCCCGCGTCCGGAATCGAAAAAGCCGGCCGCGGCCCCGAAAAAGCCCGCCCCCAAACCCCAGGTGGCCCCCAAGAACGCATGGTATGTGCAGTTTGGGTCGTACAGCACCCGCGGGGCGGCGGAAAATGCCGAACGCCAGATTCGCCGGGCACACAGTGGTCTGTTCGGGGACCAGCAATTTGTGATCTTGGCGGCGGTGCTGAACAACGGGACGACGACGTATCGGTTGCGGATGGTGTTCCCGGATTCGGCGTCGGCCAACGGATTTTGCCGCAATGCCAAATCGGATGGTCTGGATTGCTATGTCGCGAAATAAAGGAAACCAAAGATGAGAGCAGGATTTTGGGAAATTGTTTTAATTGTCGTGTTGGTCTTGATTTTGTTCGGCCATAACAAGATTCCGGGTTTGATGAAAAATCTGGCCAATGGGATCAATGTGTTTAAGAAAGAAATCAAGGACACCAAAGATGGCGCCCGTGCGGCCGTGCAAAAGGGGGCCGTGGCCCACGAAAAACGGATGGCCGCCAAAAAGAAAGCCGCCGCGCCCAAGAAATAAAAAATCCCGGGGATCACCGGGATTTTTCATGTTGCACGAAACGGCGCAATCGGTTATAATCCGTGGGGTAGAGGGCGAAAATACTATGCCTAATCCAAAGGGACGTTTGCATACGACAAAATTCCCAACAAAAAAATCCCCAATTTCCGCATATTTTAACCCCTCGTTTTATGCCTAATCCAAACGTCGGTTTGTTTTCGGCACCGACATATGCCGCCACAGATGCTTTGACGGATTATCCGAACATCTACACGTGTCGGACTTGGCAATTTTTTTGGTCTAAATTGTCTGAGGCTTTACACACCTATGATACCACCAGTGGAAATGTAGACAATATGTCCACGACAATTTTTAGTACAATCTTTAATCAGGTCAGAGAGGATATTTATAAAAATTATACCCAATATACATTTGAGGGGTGGTCGTTGTCGCAGCCAGCTGTCAGCTATCTTTATGCGAAATTAAGTACCGGCGAAATTGCCAAGGAATTGTACGACACCTATGGGCCAAAAGGAATCTGGTCTTATCCCTACTGCCCAGATCCGGTTTATAAAGATCCGCATTTTAAATCAACGGCCACCTTTTGTGGTTGTGATGCCATGATAAAGACCGCGATGTTGGATGGGGAACCGTTGAGCCAACGAGCCTTGCAATGTATATGCAAAGCGGGATATTATGGCGTTTTAAACCTGACCGATGCGACCACAACAGGATGTTTGGCCTGTCCGGCGTCTGGGACCAGTGTGGCCGGTCAGAACACAACGATCGCGGATTGTTATATTGATCCGGGGGATAGCCATACGGATGCCACGGGGACATGGGAACCCATCAATAAATGTTATTATTCGCAATAGGGGGCAGTTGTCTGGGCCAAAATCCACACGCGCAGGGCAGAGGATAAGTTGCGGCGCCCGCGGGTGGCATCAATATCGGCAATGATGGATGCCACCGATCGGCCGCGTGCCGCGGCAATCCGGCGCAGGGCGTCGATAAATTCTGGTTCCAGCGACAGACTGGTTTGATGTCCCGACAAAGAAACAGATATTTTTTGCATCGTTAAATCTGGCCCACCGCCATGCAATCGGTCATCGCGCGATAGGGGTCGTCGTATTGCCGCAAAACCTTTAAGGTCAGGTTATCCAGCATATAGCACACGCCAAACGCATCGAACGCAAACCAAAACAGATTGTTGCGGGCAAAGACCGTTTTGCCCCGCATGGTATCCATGTCTGCGATTTCTTCGTTGATTTGCATGATGCTGGGGATCGGAAAACCCAATCCCACCGGGGTGTCCGTTGGACCAAAGATCGCGGCGCATCCCAATTCCATGCCGCCCGCCATCGCGTATAAATCGCGCATAAAGGCCGGCAACATGGCCGCCCGGATTTGCATCAACCGGGCGTTTGCCAATTGGATGGCGCTGTCATCCGCCGGCGCGCCGACTGTGGCGCCGTGTTTTTTGATCAAGGTTAAAAAGGCATCTGGTGTCATATTATCGTTTCCCCGTTATTCCATACCGCGCGATGATGCGATTTGCGCCGCCATCTGGGCCAGGCGATCTTCGGTGGCGTTGCCCCCGGTGCCGCCACTGGCGGTGTGGGCCGGGACATAGATCTTTTTCACGGGATTGGGCAACCATATTTGTTTGGCCCCGTTTTGTTCAATAATAAATCGGTCCATATTATGGCTGTGCGGGAATGTGCGGCACATAAACATATTCGACGGATCAATCGCGCCGCCCCATGTGATGGGTACACGCGTGCGCACGCACAGATTGACCGGCATTCGTCGGCCCATCAACAGGTCGGTAAATTCCGTCTGGGACAGGCCCAGGAACGCAATCTCTTCGATCGAATCGGTCAGGGATTGAATAAACGCACGTCGCGCCGCGCGATATTTGGGAAACCAATCGGCCGCGACCGGCGCCGATATCGGGGTAAATTCCATCAGGGGCATATCATCCATCCCCAGGGCGGCGATCCGTTGTTCGGCAGATGTTTTGGTCCATTCCATCGGGTGTCCCCCACTTACATTTTATTCAGGTAATTGACCACCGTGTCGATATATTCGCCATAGGCGTTAAAGTCTTCTATCGCATCCGTTGCGATAACCATTGCCGGGTGCGTCGCCATATAATCGCGCAGGGCATCGACCGTTTCAAAGACCAAAATACCATCATCGTCGCGGTGGTCGTCGGCGCGGCCCACGATAAAGGCATGGATATGAATTTGAATGTCATCCAGGGTGTCGGTAAAGACAGAATTTAAGCGATCCACGGCCGCCGTCATGCGTGACGCGGGGGTATCCACCGCCCCCATCCACAGATTTTCGCCCCCACCAATGGCAAACACAGCAGGGCGCAGGCCCGCCATACGGGGTGAATCCTTGATCGTGTATCCGGCGTCGGTAAAGATACGGCGGATGTCTTCAAAGTCACCGGCCGCGGTCGGGGTCGGATTCGGGATTGGGGCCGGGCCGGCATTGGCCGGGGCGGCGGGTGCCGGGGATACCGGCGTGGTGGTCACGGCGCCCAAATTTAACCGGGGCGGCCGCGGGGGCGCGGGCGTCGTTTGGGGCGGTGTCGCCGGGGGAACGGCCGCGGGCAAATCAATGCGCGACGCGTCCGGGGCAGAATTTCCCTGCCGTTCGGCGGCCATTTTTTCGGCGATGGCCCGCCGCATGCGCCGCCGGCGCGGCACGATCAGCAGATACAATCCCCCGATTCCGATCACCACCACCAGCACCAGCGAGATGTAAAACAGCGGCTGCACCGGTGTGCCGGCGGCCTGGATCTGACCCAGATAGCGCCAGTGGCCGCCACTGAAAATATTAAACCCGAATTTGGTGTTAAACCAAAATCCCGCCCCCAGCGCCAGCGTTAGCGCCCACAACAGGCCCAATAAAAGAGAATCTATTTGTCGTTTCATTTGTTTTTCATTCTATCACATTTTTATGATAAAGTGAAAAGCAAATGATAACAGATGAAGGCTTTTTAGAGGGGGCAACGCCCGGCCTGTGGGTGGGGAATGGGGTGGACCCCAGTGACCTGGCCGGGGCGGCCGCCATTGCGAGCGCACGGGGCATCGGGGGGATTTCGGCGCCGGCGTCGGCGATGGGGACCCTGTGGCCGTGGGTGGAACGGTCGCCCATCGTGTTACAGGCGCGTATCCCGGCCCAGCGTGTGGGGGATGCGGCTGCGACCATTACCGCCGCGTTCAAGCATGGCGCGTCCAGTGCCCAAATTTTATTGCCGGCCAAAAAATTCGGATCGTTTGTGGATGAACTGTGCCCCATTCGGGATGATCTGTTTTTTAACAAAGAATTGATTTTGGGATTGGCATTAAATGACATGGATCCGTTGTCCTGGGCGGATGTGTTCGACGGGGTGCGCCGCGTGCGGGCGGACGGATTATTGTTGGACGCGACGGGGGATATGCCGGACTTTGTGGGCCGGATCTTTGGGATGCTGGACGCGTGGGACGATGCGTTTGACGGGGCGTTACAGATCTGGGCCGATCATGATGGGGCGCGGATGGAACAGGCGGTGCGTCTGATCCAAAAAATGCGGCCCCGCGTCTTAGGCCGCACGTGTGTGTTTATGAGTCCCGCGACAATATCAGATATTTAACCGCCGGTGTGCCCGCCATATTTTTGCGACAATACCGCGTTTGAATGGTTTCAAAATCCGCAGATTCCATGCGCATAGACGTGTTTTTAATCTGATCCACAATCCAATCAAAATAGTCCCAATGATCGGTGCCGATGATGATGCGGCCCCGGGGGGCCAGGTGGACCGACAGCATTTGAATAAATTCGGCCTGTAACAGGCGCCGCTTTTCATGCCGTGCCTTGGGCCAGGGGTCCGGGTGCAGAATCCAGATCTGATCAAATTGATAGGTGTGGTTTTTCAGCAATAACCGCACATCGTCCGGGTAGATGCGGATATTTTTGTATTCATCCCGCACCGTATCGGTCGCGGCATCTGTGATGGCGGACAGCAAACTCGCCACCCCATTCATAAAGGGTTCGGCCCCGATGATGATTTTGTCGGGGTGGTGCAGGGCCAATTCGCGGACATGTTCCCCCGCGCCAAAGCCGATTTCCAAAATATCGGCCGCATTCCCCGGCGCGATGCGCGGCAACAGGTCGCGGATCAAGTGATCCTGGCGGGCGGACAATTTTTTGCCGTGCCGCCGCCCAAAAGTTCTTATTTCTTGTTTTTCCATATATTTAGTTTAAAATGTGTTGGATCAGAAAACAAGGTAAAAGAATATGAGACAAGGTTTATCAGCGGATTTAATTGCACGTGTCTTGGGGGCGGCGCCAAAGTATACGTTGGCGGAATTAGAGGCAAAATTTCCCCCACGCAATTTGCCCGATGGGGCATTCGTGACACGTTTCGCGCCGAGTCCCACGGGGATGATGCACTTGGGCGGCCTCTACGGGGCGTTGATTGATTGCAAATTGGCGCAAACGACAAACGGTGTCTTTATGCTGCGGATCGAAGATACCGACACCAAGCGCGAGGTGGCCGACGCCGTCGATATTATCAAAAAATCGCTGGATAAATTTGGCTTGGCATACAACAACGATCCGGTGTACGGCCCGTATTATCAATCGATGCGGCGCGATATTTATCATTCGGTGGCGGCGGATTTATTGGCGCGGGGCTTGGCCTATCCGTGTTTTTTAACCGGGGACGATATGGAACGTATCCGGGATAATCAAAAGGCGGCGGGTTTTCCCACCGGGATATACGGCGAATTTGCGCGGGATCGCGATTTGACCGACGACGAAATCATGGCGCACCTGGATGCCGGGGACACGCCGACCATCCGTCTGTATTCGACCGGCAATCCCGAAAATAAAATATTCTGTAAAGACGTGGTGCGTGGATCCATCGGGTTCCCGGAAAATAACGAAGATCTGGTCTTGATCAAATCCAATGACGGTCTGCCGACGTATCACTTTGCGCACTTGGTGGACGACCACTTTATGCGCACGACGCATGTGGTGCGCGGCGAAGAATGGTTGCCGTCGTTCCCGCTGCATGTGCAACTGTTCCGCATGATGGGGTGGAACGCGCCGAATTATATTCATACGTCGACCATTGATAAAATTGATGATGAGACGGGCAAGCAACGCAAATTATCCAAGCGCAAAGATCCCGAGGCCAACGTGGATTTCTTTATCCGCGATGGGTGGCCGGTGGATGCCGTGATGGAATATCTGTTTAATATCGCGGCGTCGGGATATGAAGAGGCGAAAACCAAAGGCGCCGTGAAAACCATTTGGGAATATGACATGCGACCCAAAAAGATTCCGATGTCGGGCGCGCTGTTTGATATGAAGAAACTGGAATGGTGGGCGCGTGAATTTATCGCGACGCTGCCGGTCGACGCATTGGTGGATCGCGTTGTTGCCTGGGCAAACGAATATAGCGACGAACATCAGAAAATGCAGGTGGCGGACACAGCGTATCTCTCCGCGGTGCTGGGCATTGAACGCGATAACCCCAAACGCATCCGCAAAGACTTTATCACATGGCGCCAGACGCTGGAAACCGTGGCATTTTTCTGGGACGACCTGTATATACCGAACACCGAATTTGAATACAATCGGGACGCGTTACGGGAATTTTTGGCCGTCTATGATGCGGGGGATGATAAAGACGCATGGTGGAATAAAGTCGTGGCGATTGCCGAAAAGTTGGGCATTAAAAATGGCGACGTGGCGATGAACCTGCGCGTGGCATTATCGGGCCGCACCAACACACCGGATTTGTATTCGATGATGACGGTGATGGGCGCGGCGCGCGTTCAACAAAGGATAAAGAATGTTCTTTAAGCCGAACTTTGATTTATACCGATTCCAAGACGATGTGTCGTCCCATCTGACAATACCGCGGTCACCCTTTGTCGCGGTATTTCGCCGTGGGGGCAAAACACTGGTTTATTTGTGTGATCGGCATCGCATCAATCGGTCGTTTGATATGGTGGATTGGGTGTTTGACCAATCGTCACTTCCCCGGCCGGATGTTTTCTTGGTGGAAAAGGAAAATGATCACCCGGGCAATGTCGGAACGTGCAACGATAATTCAATGTTCTATGCGGCGGCCCGCGCGACAGAGCGGGACATTCCCGTTGTCTTTGCCGATTTATCAGAAGATCAAATGTTGGCGGTTTTGGCGGCGCGTTTCCCGGGGGTGAATTTTTCGTCCCGCCGGTTACATCAAATTTTAAAGGGTGGCCCCATCCGGTCGCGTGGGGTGGATGGCGAAATGGATATCGATTTGAATCGGTACGGACGCGATAAATTTATGATGGAAAATATTGCCGCGGCCCTGAATCAATATGACACGGTCTGGGGCATATTTGGCGCCGGGCACTTTCGGGCCCAAGAATCGATGCTGACCGACATGTTGGGGGCGCCGGAATATATGGACCGGATTCCCAATATGCGGCGGGATTTCGGGCGTATGGAAATTAAACCGATAAAATTGATTGATTTTGATATGGGGGATGAAAAATGACGAAAACGAAAAAACAGGTTAAAACAAAATTAAAGGCGGTGAAACGTGATTCGCACGCCATGCAGATCTTGAAAGTTTTGCGGGCGACAGGCGTGTTTCGTTGGGAACGCCCCAGTACCCGTTCTGAGGAGGTGTTAAACATCCTGACCCACGGGATCGGCATCGGGATTGCGATGGCCGCCCTGGTGATCCTGGAGGTGTTTGCTGTCCTGACCCATAATGTCTGGGCGATTGTGGCGTGTGCGGTGTTTGGGCTGACCATGTTCACGCTGTATTTCGGGTCCACAATGTGCCATGCCATGATCGGACAAAAGAGCGAATGTTTTTTCGAGGTCTGGGACAGCGTCGCCATCTATGCCTTGATTGCCGGCACATACACGCCGTTTTGTTTGGTGAATTTACGCGGGGGACTGGGGTGGACGGTGTTCGGGATCCTGTGGGCGATTGTGATTTTCGGCGCGATTATGAAAATCCGCAACCCCAAGCAGCAACCGAAATGGATGGTGGGCCTGTACCTGGTGATGGGCTGGACGCTGGTCTTTATCCTGCCTGCGATGTTGCGCGCCATATCGGCCCGCGGCATGTGGTTTATTTTGGCGGGGGGATTGTCATATTCGCTGGGGGTGATTTTCTATCTGTGGCGGCGCATGAAATATTCGCATGCGGTATGGCACCTGTTTGTGATTGGCGGGACGGTTTGTTTCTTTTTCGCCGTGCTGTTCGGATGTATTTTGGATTTTTAAAAAAGACATGGATAAAATCAGCGGAACCTGATATAATCCGTGGGCTAGAGGGCGAAAATACTATGCCTAATCCAAAGGGACGTTTGCATACAACAAAATTCCCAAAATAAAAATCCCCAATTTCCGCATCTTTTCCCCCTGATTTTATGCCTAATCCAAACGTCGGTTTGTTTTCGGCATCTGGCGCCCACGCCCAGATGATTTGTGGGGATTATACCCCAAGTGGTACAAATTCGGGCGAGGGATTTTTGGGGAATAATGAGGCTGTGTATGTGATCGATTCGGAGCTCATTGATTTAAACAAGTACCGGGTAGCCGCCCATTGTCTGGAATGTGATAAAATTGAGGATATAAATAACGGTTACAAAAGAGCCACAAATTGCACGTACAAGGAAGCATTGTGCCCAGGGGAATATTTTCTTTTTAGCCAGGCCGATCAGAAAACGTGTTATCCGTGCGGCACTTATGAATCTAGTTTAACTTATCGGGATTACACAAACTTTCATAAGGAAATAGGAAATAATTGGCTAAGTTCGGCGACCAGTTGTGATTATTGTCTGTCTGGCTATTACCGCAGTGGGGCGCCCTGTGTTCCATGTCCTACGACCCAAAATATACCCGTCGAATCAGTAACAGTGGTGTCGGTGGCGTCTTGGGGGGGACGGTGGCGTTGAAACGTGTTTTCTGGCGATTTCAACAGATAATCTGGAAAACGTGACCGGCAATGATGAATCGGGTACCTTTGTTCGATCGTATGAACGACATGAAATCGGTGATCTTTTGGGGATGGAAACTGTTATCTGTCCCTATCAATAATAAACACAAAAATATATTTTGTATAAAAAATAACTTGAAATGGGAAATGAAACCCCTATAATAACAAAAAACGTAAGGGGTTTATGATGCCAAAATGCGATTTTAAAGAGGATTTAGAGGTTGTCTTGTTGGACAGTCCCGTTGGAAATTGTTCCAAATGTATTTTCCACGAATGTTTTCAGATCTGTGATAACTATATGATCTGTCGGGATGATAACGGCATGGCGGTCAATTGGAAAATGCGGCGCGGGGGGCAATGTGATGCCATTTTGGCGGCGCAATATGCCTGTAATCGTGGTGTGGATACACAGAATGTATGTCGTCAAAAGATCGCGGCGGCGATTCGTGCCCGCTGTGACCAAGAATATTCGGCCTAATGATATGAAACAGAAATTTGATACGTACGATTTTTATATGCAATTAAAGCCGGTGCCCATCGCGGCGACGGGGGATTGCATGTTTTGTGTGTTTCGGAATTTGCCCGGCTATTGCGAACAAATGGTGTGTCGCGACGATAATTATCGTCATGTTTATTGGACATTTCGTCATGCAACCGCGTGGGAGGCATTAGATATTTTTAACAACGCGGCGATTCGCAAAATTGATATTCCGGCCGCCTGTCGGCGCAAAATCGCCCAGGCATACGGCGTGCATAACAAATAAAAAATCCCGCGGTGATCGCGGGATTTTTATCGTGATTTAACGACGATTTTCGTATTCTTCCTGTTCTTCGATCGTCATGGTGGCCAAGGGGCGCGCCAACATGCGCGACAATCCGATTTCGTCACCCGACACGACGCTGTACCCGAATGTTCCGTTTTCCATACGTTCCAGGGCCGCGTTGATTTTCTGTAACAGGTTGTTATCCCGTTGCGACATGTGCAGGTTCATGGTGATTTCCTGTTCCAGTGTCGCATTGTCCGTGTCGTCGCCCACGCCCGCCGATGCGGTTTTGTCCGCCAAACGCACCGCGTTCAAGACGTCGCCACCGTCACTGAGTAATTCTTCGCGTTGGGCCGTCAATAACTGGTAAAAATAGGCCAGTTGTTGCGGGCACATATACGGTTCCGATTTTTTCGGCACGTATTTGGGGGGCAATTCCAACGTCTTGTAATTTTCTTTGTCTGCCATTGTTTTATCCCTTTAATTCCTGGACCCAGGCGGCAAAAGTTTCCGCATCCATCAGGCCGGTACGGGCCTCGATCAATTCGCCGTCTTTGAACGCCAAAATGCTGGGGATGCTGCGAATGCCGTATTTGGCCGGGGTGCGGCGGTTGGATTCGTCGATTTCAAATTTAACAAAGCGCACATCCGGGAATTGATTCGATACCGCTTCGAAAATCGGGCCAAACATTTGGCACGGCCCGCACCAAGACGCCCAAAAATCCACCAGTGTCACGCCGCCAGCGACCATATCGGCAAAGTTTTCATCGTTTGCATGTTCCAAAGCCATCTTTTTCTCCTTAGTTATTGATATTTTTAATGAGTGTATTATAATCGCCATAAAATGCAAGGGAAATCATAAAATGAATAAAATCATATACTTAGATGCCGCGGCCAGTGCCCTGAAACCGCGCGTCGTGGTGGATGCCGAAAGGGATTTCTTGGATCATCAATACGCCAATGCCGGCCGGGGGGTCTGTGCGCGGGCGGGCGCGGTGGATCAAATGGTGGCCACGACGCGGGCCGATGTGGCGGCCTGGATCCATGCCGCCCCGCGTCAGATTGTGTTTACCGCCAACGCGACCGATGGGCTAAACCGGGCGGCGGCCATGATTATGGATGCGTGGCGCGCCGCCCCTGTGCCGACCGTCGCCGTATCTGATTTGGATCATCACAGCGCGCGTTTACCCTGGCAACAACGGGCGGGGGCGGGGCGGTGTCATTTGGTGACGATGCCCCTGGATGCGGCGTACAATATTGATGGCGCGCAAATCCCGCGGGCGGACGTGATGGTGGTGACCGCCATGTCCAATGTGATGGGTATGCCCCAGGATGTGTCGGCGATTGTGGCATCGGCCCGTCGCCAAAATCCCGATGTCGTGGTGATCGTCGATGCGGCGCAATACGTCGCGCACCGGGAAATTGATGCCCAGGCCTGGGGGGCGGATTTTATTTGTTTTTCGGGGCACAAAATCGGGGCCGATACAGGCGTTGGGGTGATGTATGTGGCGGATCCGGATCGCTGGGGGCCGACCGTGTTCGGTGGCGGCATGGTCAATCGGGTGGGGGCCGATGGGACTTGCATCTGGCATGATGCCCCCCATCGGTTTGAGGCCGGCACCTTGCCCCTGACGCAGATTGCCGGTTTGTCCCCCGCGATTCATGCCTGGCGTGCATGGGGCGGGGCGGGGCCGTTGGTTCATCTGATGCATGACCGGTTGGCAAAAATGCCGGGGATGCGTTTAATCACGGGGCCGGATGCGTCGGTCGTGACGTTTGTGCCCGGAAATATGCATGTGCTGGATTTCGGGGCACGCGCCGGCGCGCGGGATGTGTGCCTGCGGGTGGGGAATATGTGCGCATCGTGGATGATGCGCGCGCTGAATATCGACGGGGCGGTGCGCCTGTCGGTGGGGCCATGGAACGATACGGACGACGTGACGCGGGCCATGGATATTATTGAAAAAATTATGGCGTAAATATGACAGCGACCAAAGAAGACATTATCAATGCGTTAAAAACGGTCTATGACCCGGAAATATCGGTCAATATTTGGGACCTGGGGTTGGTGTATGATATTGCAACTCAGCCTGATGGTGTCGTGATCACGATGACGTTTACCAGTCCGACCTGTCCCATGATGGAAGAATTGTTGGACAGTGTCCGCACCGCCGTCGCGGCGGCAACGGGCATGCCGGTGCGGGTGGATTTGGTCTGGGATCCGCCGTGGGATTTGTCCCGTATGTCGGATGCGGCGCGGCTGGACCTGGATTTGACCGAACAAGGCTGGTAAGAGGATATGCCCATGACGTATGCAGAAATCAAAGATATGTTGATGATGTTGGCCGATCCCGCCGACCGGTTAGAGGCGGTAATGGACCTGGGGGCGCATTTGGCCCCCGTTCCGGATGCGGCGACCTGTCACGAAATTGCAGGCTGCGCCTCACGCGTGGTGCTGTGTCGCGTGGGGAATCGATTTTATGGCGATGCGGATGCCGCCCTGGTTCGCGGGATTGTGGCGATTTTAATCACCATGGTGGACGGACACAGCCCGGATGAAATCCGGCGTATGGATTTGGCGGGGGATTTTTCGGCCTTGAGGATTCAATTGGGGGCGGGGCGTCTGTCGGGATTGGATTCTATGATTCGTTTTTTACAGAATTTGTGATAGAATATATCTGAAACAAAATTTGGGGGGGTGGGAACACGGTATGAATGAAGATGAAATAATGTTTCGTTGGGGCGTGGCGGCGGCGGCGGCGGTGCTGTTATTGACGGCGGGATTACAGGTTTGTTACCGTGTTCAAAATAAGACATTGGCCCGTGTACACGCCGAAACCGTGCGTACACAACAGGAAACCGCCACGTTAGAGGCCAGTTTTGCCAGTTTTGTCCGGCCCGAAATTCTACGGAACCTGGTCACCAGTATTTACCCCAAGGCCGAGGTTATCGGCTTTCGCAAATCGGTGGCGATTGATGAATTACCGGTCAAAGAATAAATGTTCGAAGTGGGTCGTGATCTTTTAAAAAATGGTTTGATTCGCCGTGCGGCGGATACGGTGCCGCATCAACGGTTGCGCTTTATCTATTCGTTGTTTGCGCTGGCCTTTGCGGTATTTATTGGCAAGACATTATATCTGGGGATTCAGGGCACCGATCAATCGCGCCGCGGGACCGGGGATGCGGTCTGGACGGCGTCGCGCGCGGACATTGTGGATCGTAACGGGGACATTTTGGCCAAGAATGTGATGTCGGGGCATATTACCCTGCGGCCGGGATTGGTGACCGATCGGGATGCGGCGGCGCGCCTGATCCACGACACATTGCCGATGGAATATTCATTAAAGGATGCGTTGCGTTTGGTGGCCGAAAAGCGGCGCTTTATCTATGTTAAAAAATTGGCGACGGATGCCGAACGCGCCGCGGTGCGCCGTGCGCACATCGCCGGTTTGGACGTCGAAGAGGTTCAAGCCCGCCGTTATCCTAAGCGCCGCCTGTTTTCCCACATCGTCGGTTTTGTCGGCCAAGATGGCCATGGACTGGAGGGGGCCGAACGCGTCTGGGACGATTATCTGCGGGAAAATACGGATCCGCTGCGATTGTCGCTGGATGCACGGATTCAGTCGGTTTTTTATGAACAATTGACGCACGCCATGCAGACCTATCAGGCCAAGGGGGCGATGGGATTGTTGATGGATGCGCGCACCGGCGAAATGATTGCGATGGTATCCCTGCCGGATTTTGATCCGGAAAATCTGGGGGCCAGTTCGGCCGCCGCCCGCCGATTCGCCCCGATGCGCGATCTGTTTGAAATGGGGTCGATTTTCAAAATTTTTAATACGGCGCTGGCGATGGAAAATGGAATTCGGCGGGAATACCCGGTGGCGTCGCCGTATAAAATCCTGGATAAATTCGGACGCACGGCGGCCAAGATCAGTGACGTGCGCAGTTTCAAGCCCCCACGGCCCGAATTGTCGGTCGAAGAAATCATGTTGCATTCCTGTAACGTGGGCAGTGCCCAAATCGCCCTGGATTTGCCAGATGGCGCCCAGCGGGAATTTTTACACCGTATCCACATGGATGACCGGTTGGATTTGGAATTTGGGCGAACCGAACGGGCGTTGCCCCCGGCCAAGTGGGGCCCGGTGGAACGGGCGGTGTTGTCGTTCGGTCACGGGATATCGGTAACGCCGATGCACCTGTTGCTGGGGGTCAATGCCATGACGAACGGGGGGATTTATATTTATCCGACATGGCTGCGGCGCCGTGTGGGCGCCGTGCGCGGGGAACGCGTGATCACGCCGGAAATATCAACCGCGCTGCGGTCGGTGATGGTGCGCATTGCCGAAGAAACCAGTGGCAAAAAGGCGCGCGTATCGGGGATTGAAATCGGGGGGAAAACCGCCACCGCGGAAAAGCGTAACCCGGACGGTACCGTCGACCGGAAAAGAAACCTGACCGCGTTTGCAGGAATCTTTCCCGCCAGCGCCCCCCAATACACAATCTTGGTTTTCTTGGATGAACCCCAGGGAACGCCGGAATCGTTCGGTTTGCGGACGGCGGCGTGGAATGCGGTGCCGACAACGGGTAAAATTTTGGACAGTATCCTGCCGTTGCTATTTGAATAAAATTTGATTATAATAATTTCGATAAGAAAAAAAGAGATTAGCGTGAGAAAGATAGTAGAGAAATCCATGCTGGGCCGGGCATGGATATCGGCGGCGGTGGACGGCGCCGGTGGCCTGGATATGACGACCGATACGGATAAATTGCTGCGCGACATTTTGGCCAGTCGCGGGGTCACAGGTGATGCCGAGGTTCAGCGATTTTTAAATCCGACGATCAAAGAGTATATGCCCGATCCGTCTGTCTTGCAGGATATGGACACGGCGGCGCGTTTGATTGCCGATGCCATTGTGACGGGCGATCGGATTGCGATTTATGGCGACTATGACGTTGACGGCATTACGTCGACGGCGATTTTTGTGAAATATCTGCGGGGCCTGGGGGCGGATGTCATCTGGCATTTGCCCACCCGCGAAGGCGAAGGATACGGTCTGAATGTGGCCGCGGTCGAAGAAATCGCCGCCCAGGGGGCCAAATTGCTGGTAACGGTCGATTGCGGCATCAGTGGCGCCGTTGAGGTTGCGCGGGCCCGCGATTTGGGCATGCGCGTGGTGGTGACCGATCATCATTCGCCGGACGCCGTGTTGCCGGCGGCCGATGCCGTGGTCAATCCCAAACGCACGGATGATACGTCGGGTTTATCCTATCTGGCCGGCGTCGGGGTGGCGTTTTTGACCCTGGTGGCGTTGAATCGGGAATTAAAGGCCCGTGATGTCACGCCCGCGATGCGGACGGCGTTGGACAACATCAATCTGATGGAATACATGGACCTGGTGGCGTTGGGGACAATTTGCGACACGATGCAATTGATCGGCCTGAATCGGGCGTTTGTGGCAACGGGCCTGCGGGTGATGGATCTGCGCCAGAATTTGGGTCTGCGCGTTTTGATGGATATTGCCGGGATAAAAAAATCATCGGTCTATGCGGCCGGCTTTGCGATTGGACCGCGGCTGAATGCGGCGGGGCGCCTGGATTCGGCGGCGCCGGCGTTGGAATTGCTGTTGACGGACAATCCCTTGATCGCCCAGGATTTGGCCGCACGCCTGCATCAAATGAACCAGGAACGGATTGATATTCAAAACGCCGTGATGATCCAGGCATCCGACATGGCCCAGGCCGCCGCATCGGCGGGGCAATACAGTCTGTTTGTCTGTGGGGACAATTGGCATGGCGGCATTATGGGAATTATTGCCGGACGGTTAAAGGATAAATATAATCTGCCGGCGTGCGTTGCGACGCGTTGTGACGGGACCATCAACGGATCGGGCCGATCCATTCCGGGGGTGGATTTGGGGCGGATTATACACGATGCACTGGCGGCCGGTGTGGTACAAGAAGGGGGCGGTCACGCGGCGGCGGCGGGCTTTACCCTGGCCGCGGATAGGGAAGGGGATTTTAGAGAATTTCTGGAACAGGGTGTTCGGGCCCAATGCGGCGGATGTGTGCCGGTGCCGGAAATTGTGGTGGATGCCGAATTGGATGCGGCCGGGGCAAACAGGGGATTGGTTCAGAAACTGGCGGCGTTGGAACCCTTTGGCCAGGGAAACCCCGAACCGATGTTGGCCCTGCGGGGGGCGATTGTGAAATCGGCGGTGACGATGGGGCGGGGCGCCCATTTGCGCGGGATGGTCACGACGCGGGCCGGGGGGCATTTGGCCTTTGTCGGCTTTAACCTGGTGGGGACGCCGGTGGGTGACTTTTTGCTGGACGACGCGCATACAAACACTACAATAACCATGTTGGGCCGGTTAAAGGAAAATGAATACAACGGACGGGTGTTGATCCAATTTATGTTGGAAGATATCGTGGTGCAATAACAATGAATGATATAAAAGAAAAATTGAACCAGTTTGCAGAGATGGTTGCGCAATCGGCGACCATCGCGATTATGGCACATAACAATCCCGATGGGGATGCGCTGTGCAGTGTGTTGGGATTGTGTCATTTAATCGAATTAAATTTTGGAAAAAGCCCCGTATGCCTTTATGACGGGAATATTCCGGGATATTTGGATGTGGTGCCCCTGCGGGATAAAATGGTGTGTGTGGAACAGGCCCCGGCGGAACCCTTTGATCTGGTGATTGTGTTGGATTGCGGGGCCCTGTATCAAATGGCGCGGGGCACGGCGATTTTGGCGGCGGCCAAGGATAAAATTGAAATCGATCATCATCACAAAGAAGATGACGGGGCGTTGGCCGAATTAAACTTTAACGACGATACGCGATGCGCCACGGCGGAAATTATTGATCAGATGATGCGGGCGGCCGATTGGGTGTATGACATGGATGTGTTGAATTTGTTGACCATCGGCGTGTTGACGGATACCGGAAATTTACGGTTTGTGCGGCAATCGGATCCCCTGCGGATGATGGCGGATTTTGTGGATCGCGGCATCAATATCGGATATTGGATGGACGCGTTGGCCGTCAATCCGCGGCGCGCCGTCTTGACCGAGGCAGCCGTCACATCCCGCGCAGAATTTTTTCACAATGGGCGCCTGGCCCTGGCCACGGTCCCGCGCAGCGACTATAAAAATTTGGATGGCAAAGGGGCCCTGATCATGAATCTGCTGGGGCAAATCCGCGGGGTGGAATATGTCGCAGTGTTAAAGCAGCAACGCCCCGATCAGATTGGCGTGTCCCTGCGCAGTCGGACCCATCCGGTGGATGGTTTTGCCCGGGCGCTGGGGGGTGGGGGGCATACGTATGCGGCCGGCGCCGTGGTACGGGATACCCTGGAAAACGTGCGTCAACGCGTGATAGATTTGTTTAAAGGAGAGGAATAATGAAAAAAATAATCGCATTGCTGGTGGCGGTGTTTGTGGGGGGCGGCGCGTTTGCCGCGGTGGATTCTGCCCTGGTGGGGCGGGCCGAAGATTACCTGAATGGGGTGACGGGCCTGACCGGGGATTTTGTTCAAACGTCAAACGGGAAATCCGAACAGGGAACCTTTTCCATGTATCGGCCCGGACGTGTGCGATTGGATTACAAAAAATTGCCGATCCAATTGATTTCGGACGGATCGGATTTATATTTTTTTGATCGATCCCTGGATCAAATCACGACGGTCCCGTTGACCAGTACGCCGGCCGGCATTTTGGTGCGAAAAAACATCAATCTGCAAAATGCCGATATTGTGGTGTCCGATACGGCGCAAACGGATCAGACATTTTCATTGACCATGCACCTGCGGGATCAAGAGGGGGTCGGCAACATGACCGTTGTCTTTGATCAAAAACCGGTGAAATTAAAGTCATGGACCGTGGTGGATGCGACCGGCAACCGGACGGACGTGGCGTTCAAGAATCTGAAAACGAAAACGGATTTTGGCAAAAATTATTTCCAGATCCAGCGGCATAAAACGGTATCGACATCCGGCGGGGATGCCTATTACGATTAAACGGCGAAACACATGTTCGGCATCAGTTGGGCGGAATTTTTGGTGATCTTGGTGGTGGCGATTGTCATCATTCCGGCAAAACATTGGCCGGATGTGGCGCGTATTTTGGGGCGCGCGGTGCGCTTTGTGCGGCAAATCATTTGGAAATTGTCCGATATGTCCGAACAGATTTGTCAGCAAATTGATCTGCAACAACCCATTGATGACCTGATCCGGACGACAACAGATGATGTGTTGGATGCCTTTTCCACACGACGCCCCCCAAAAAAATCGGTGAAAAAAGCGGGGCGCCGGAAATGAAGAAAATGACGTGGATGCAGCATTTCGCCGAATTGCGCCGGCGCGTCCTGTGGACGGTGGCGGTGTTCGTGATCGGATTTGGGGTGGGATGGGCCGTCGCGCCGGTGGCCTTGACATGGATGACGGGGCCCTTGATGGCGGTGTGGCCGGATGGCAATTTGCTCTATACAGGTTTAACCGACGGGTTGATGGTGCGTTTTTCCCTGGCCACCTTGATCGGGTTGTTGGTGACGGCACCGATGGCGTTGGGGCAATTGTGGGCGTTTGTGGCGCCGGGGCTGCATGCGCATGAACGGCGGGTTGTGTGGCCGATTTTGGTGTTGTCGCCCGTCCTGTTTGTCATGGGGGCGGCGTTTGCGTTTTACATTCTGTTCCCGACCGTGTTTCGATTTTTTATGGAATTAAATCTGGATGCCACGGTGCCAACAATCGTGATGCCGGTCACGCGCGATTATGTGTCGTTTGTGATCGGATTGTTAAAGGTGTTCGGCATCGCGTTTCAGTTGCCATTGCTGATGGTGTTGTTCAATCGGGCGGGGATCCTGTCGCGGGGCGCGGTGGTGCGCGCCCGCCGCTATGCGATTGTGGGGATTATCATTGTGGCGGCCATTTTAACGCCGCCGGACGTGGTGTCGCAATTGCTGTTGGCATTGCCCCTGTGGGGATTGTTTGAGGTGGGGATTTTCTTTCTGCGGGACTGATGCCCCGGCCACAGATTGTTTTATTTTGCGGCCCGATTATGATATAATGGGAACGTGAAGAAATTCTTACAATTTTTTTCCGGTGTTTTGGGAACGCTGTTTTTGGCGGCCGGGTGTGATTTACAGCCGCGAATTGTATCCCTGCCGGATTCGGTGGGGGACTTTATTTCCACGCGGTACCCAGCGTTGTTGGCAGACCCCGAGACTGAGGCAGAAATCTATAACTCGGCCGCGACCGACTATGGCGTGTATGCGTCGCCGGAACTCTATGGATCGGTGGAATCAGACGATTATTTATTGTACGCCAGCGTTGATGACTATGTCCTGGGGCCGCAAGACGTGGCGGATGCCAACAATGCCCCTGTCGCGGCGGGGGAAAATGATGGGGCGGCCCCGGCGGTGTCCGCACCGGATGATGGACCGGCGCCTGTGGCCGACACACCCGGGGATCAGACGCCCGCAATGGATGAATATTTAATGGTGCCGATGTATGGCGGGACGCCCGATGCAGCGGCGGCTGCGCCGGCGCCGGATACAATCACGGTGGCGCGGGGCGACACCCTGTATTCTTTGGCCAAAAAGTATGGCACCACGGTGGATGAATTGGCCGCCCGGAATCATTTGGCGGCCCCCTATGCCCTGCGCGTGGGCCAGAAATTGACCCTGGGGCCCGCCGTGGCGGATGCCCCGGCATCGGTCGCGTCGGCACACACCCCGGCGCCATCGGTCAAGACAGAAACGCCGGCCGATCAAATCACCGTGCCGGCCCGCCGCACGGCAACCACCACCATGGTGGAATTGCAAGATGTGATCGTGGGACCGGGCGATACGCTGTATTCCTTGTCGCGACGCTATGCGACGCCGGTCAATGATTTGGCGGTGATGAATAAATTGTCGGCGCCGTTCACGTTGGCGGTGGGTCAAAAATTGCGCGTGCCGAAATTGGCCGGGGTGCCCGTGCACCCCGTGGTGACGCCGGTCAAATCGGATCCTGCGCCCGGGACCAAAGATGGCAAATCAGCGCCGGCGGCCCCGGCCAAAGATAGCAAGACGCCCGTGACCAAGCCCGCCGTGGCCCCGGCAAAATCAGACGCCAAACCGTCAAAGCCCGCCGTGCCTGCCGCGTCCGCGGCCCCCGCAAAACCGGCCGCGGCGCCAGCCAAAATTTCGTCCAATCCGGCCAAGAAATTACCGGCCCTGTCGGCGCGGTCGTCGTCCAAATTTGCGTGGCCGGTCCGCGGAACGATTTTGTCCCAGTTTGGGGCGAAATCCGGCGGCCTGTTTAATGATGGGATCAATATCGCCGCGGCCCGCGGTACCGCGGTTCGGGCGGCGGAAAACGGTGTCGTGGCCTATGCCGGGAACGAGGTTAAGGGCATGGGCAACCTGGTCATTGTGCAACACAGCGGCGGGTGGATGACGGTCTATGCCCATATGGATTCGATGGGGGTGCGCCGTGGCACGCGGGTCAATGTTGGCCAGAAGATCGGCGCCGTCGGCCAAACGGGCAAGGTCACCAAACCCCAATTGCACTTTGAAATCCGCAAGGGGACCAAAGCCTATAACCCCACGTCATATTTGAAATAAAAAAACACGCTATATGCCGGATTTTGTGCATACAAAAAGGTAAAAAAAGGATTTTTAAATGGAAATTAAAATTCGTCGTGCACAGGACGCAGATGTTAAACAGGTTATGGCGTTGTTGCATACGACGAATCTTATAGATAAAGAAACGCCCTATAACAGTGCAGAATATTTTATGCAATCATGTCGTGATGGTGTGTTTTTGGTGGCGACATATGATGACAAAATCATAGGCATGATTCATGGCGAAATGTTGATGGGGCGTGGTTGTGTGGTGTGGTATTTTGTCGTTGATGAAAAAATGCGTGGGCATGGCATTGGTCGACAATTGTTTGGTGCCTTTGAAACCGAATGTAAATCACGTGGCGCGTCATGGTTATTTGGATCCAGTGACATCAATGCCAAGACAATGAATTTCTATCGAAAGAACAATTGTGAATTTGATGATGCCTATATGGAATTTTGCAAAAATATTTAATTTTATAAAAAACACGCTATGCGCCGGATTTTGTGCACATAGCGTGATTTGATCAGGGTTGATAATAGCATGTTTGACTGGCATAGGTGCCGGTTGAATCTGTCTGGATGCCAGTTAAAACATAACAGTCGGTAATGGATTGACTGTTATAACCTGAACCAGCAGTTCTGGTTGCGTCCTCTGGGCACTTTACACACGATGAGCCGTTTTTATAATAACCTAGGTCGCAATAATTGCATGAGCTGTTGGTGTGTAGAGAATCTAAATATGTTACTGCGCCGTTGGGGTCACTCCCAATATATCCTTTGGGACAAAAAACGCATCCATAAGGATTATAAGAGGAATTGTACATGCATTTCAGACTGCTAAAATCAATGGTTCCTTGTGAAAATGTAAATAAAGGCGCCTGGGAATAATCGACGGGGGGAACGCATTCAATACAAATATGACTAAACCCCTGTGACATCATCCATCCTAATTGAGAGGTTAGATTCGTAATGGATACAAAATTTCCGCCCAAGTAACTAAAATCTTGTGGGACTTCGC
>JAAVBR010000008.1 GCA_014802705.1 bacterium
GGTACTGGATGTGGGGACGCGGCGCGCCACCTCGGCGGCGAATTGGGGGCCGGATAAAACCGCCACATCCCGGCAATCGGGCAGCACGTCGGCCACGATTTCCGCCATAAACCGATGGGTGCCGGGTTCAATGCCCTTGGTACAGATCAACAGGGGTTGATGCCCGTAATGGGGCGCCGCGGTCACCAACGTTTCCCGAAAGAATGCCGCCGGCACCACCCCCATCCACAGGTCCATGTCCCGCAAATCCGCCAACTGATCCGTCGGGCGCACATTTGCCGGGATATCCCTGCCGTGAAAATCATCAAATATATTGTTATATGACCACAGTGTCACGTCATGGCCCGCGTCCGCCGCCGCCAGGGCCAACGCCCCGCCCCACGATCCGGCGCCCAAGATCCCGATTTTCATTTTAATTTCCTTAATTTCTTTTCAATGGCGGGAATCGAAGACAGGCCATCTTCGGCCAGGTCAATCGCCCGCAGGTACGCGTCCCGCGCGCGGCGCGCATCGCCCGTCGCGACATACAAATCCCCCAATCGTTCAAACAGCGATGAACACGTCACCGCGACGCCCCCCACGCGTTCCAATAATTCCAGGGCCGGCGTGACGCCTTCGCGGACGGCCACCACCGCCGCCAATGTATCCCACGCGACAATATCCGTCGGGTTTTTACGCACCAATGTCATGGCATAGTCATTGGCATCGTCCAATTCCCGATTCTGGGCCGCCCAGATCTTGGCCTGCAGGCTGACGATTTCCGGATCCGCGGGCAGAAATTCGGCGGCGGCATGAATATCATTTTGGGCCGCGTCCAAATCCCCAAAAACCAGATAAACCCCGGCCCGACTTTTCAAGAAAAACGCCCGGCCAATATCGGTTAAATTCTTGGCCGCCAACGCCCGATTTAATGTCCGCAGGGCCCCGCGCCGATCCCCCTGGCTGACCCGGGATGCCACCTGCTTGGAAATCGCCGGCACAAACAGCGGATGCGCCGCCGCGACCCGGGCCAAGGCATCCGGATCCCCCGACCCTTCGGCCAGGCGCAATGCCGCAAAGGGGGCATAGGGACTGGCCACGCCAACGCGGGTGAAAAATTGCCGGTAATTGCCGGTGTTTGTATAAAAATATTGACCGATATAATAATTGACCGCATCCGTGATATTTCCGGCCCCGGTATGCGTCATTTCGGCAAACCGCAACAGCAACAACGCCAGGTCCGTGTACATCATGATCTGGGTATGGGATACGTTTTGAATCAGGCTGAACGCCAGGGCATTTTTGATCCCCGCATACGTTTCCCAATCCGGCACCGTGTCATAGGCCAACATAAACATGCTGCCCGGGCGTTTGGAAAATTCGGCCCGCAGGTTTTCCGCCGCCGCCGGCCGGTCAAAGTGCGTATAAAACGACATCAGATACAGATAATCATTGATGTTCATAAATTCGGGGCGCACCTGGGCGAATTCTAGGGCCGCTTTGTCCGGTTGATCCATGGTGGCATAAATCTGGCCGCGCACAAACGCCGTCCAGGACGCGTTGGTGTCCAATGTTTTGACAAAGGCCAGGGCTTCCTTGGTCTTGCCGGTGGCCACCGTCGCCCAAATCCGCAGCGGCGCCGTCAGGGCCGATGAATCTTTCTTATGCCGCTCGTACAGGGTTGCCCAATCGTCCGCCCCAATCAAATGCGCGTCATAAACCAAACGGGCCGACATACTTTTTTCATCCGCCAACAATTCGGTGTTTTGGGGAATGCGACCGCTTAAAAAATCCGCCAAAATATGGGTGTTGGTGACCGCGGTTATGGATACCACATCGGGGACCGGCACGTCCCGCATTAAATCGGCCGCCCGGTCAAAGTCATTGACATAGACCGCATGCTGGGCCGCCAAAAAGGCCCCGTATTTTGTCGCCGCCAATGTTGGGGCGGTGTCCCCTGCCCCCGTTTGCGCGCGAACAATCCAAATCCCCAGCGCCGCGGCAATGATCAGCCCGGCGCCCCCCATCAATAAAGTTTCTGTTTTTTTCATAGCATCTCTATGCTACAATAAACGGCATGAAAACGAAAGAAAAATTTGATCATTACGCCGCCGCCTTGGCCGATTGGTCCACGCGCATGAACCTGGTCGCGCCCAGCACATTGGCGGATATTGAAACGCGTCACTTTGCCGATTCGGCCCAATTGGCCGACATTTTGCCGCGCGACGTGCGAATCGCCGATTTGGGCAGTGGTGCCGGATTTCCGGGCGTTGTCCTGGCCATTTTGGGATGGAATGTGACGTGCATTGAATCCATTGGGAAAAAGGCCGCTTTTTTGACCGCCATGAAAACGGAATTGGATTTGCCGAATTTAACCATTTATCACGGCCGGGTCGAAGATTATGTGCGCGCCCTGCCCCCGCGACCGACCGATTTGGTTTTTACCGCGCGCGCGTTTGCGCCCCTGATCAAAATTTTGGATTATGTGGCGGTAACAAATTGCCGGCTTTTTCTATTAAAAGGCCGGGAAATCGAATCGGAAATTCAGACCGCCCAGACGCGTTATGCCTTTGATTATCATCTGACCCCGTCCAAAACCGGTGACGGCTTTGTGATTCAGATTGAAAATTGCCATAAAAGACATTAAAAAACACCGCTCATTTCATGTGAAATAACATATAACGTGTTGAATACACGTTATTTTTATATATTTGTCGGTTATTTCATGTGAAATAATATTTATCTGTCTGATTATACTTTATTTTTATGTTTTACTTTTTAAAATCTTGACGCCCGGCATGGATTGCATTATTCTGGGGATTGTGAATAACAACGGAAACGGAAAGGCAATCATGACAACAGTAATTGCGTTTGCAAATCAAAAGGGTGGGGTGGGGAAAACCACCACGGCCATCAATATCGGGGCCTCTTTGGCGGCGATTAAAAAGCGGGTTTTGTTGATCGATTTGGATCCCCAGGGAAATGCCGGCACAGGGCTGGGCTTTGTGCGCGCGTCTCATCCGCAAAGTGTCTATGGCGTTATTATGGGCCAGGCGTCGGCCGCGGATAATATTTTGACCACCGCGGTGCCAAATTTGCATATTTTGCCGTCCAGTCCCGCCTTGGCCGGGGCCGAGGCCGACCTGTTGGATATGGAAAATCGGGAATATCGCCTGCGGGATGCCTTGGCGGCTGTGCGCGACCATTATGATTATATCCTGTTGGATTGTCCGCCGGCGCTGGGGTATTTGACGCTGAACGCGCTGACGACCGCCGATTCGGTGATCGTCCCGTTACAGTGCGAATTCTTTGCGTTAGAGGGGGTGCAGCATTTAATCAACACGATTGCAGAGGTTCAAAAAAGTTGGAACCCGAATCTGGATATTTTGGGGGTCTTGCTGACGATGTACGATCGCCGCTATGGCCTGACCCGGGCGGTCGAAGATGATGTGCGTGCCACCTTTGGCGATCGCGTGTTTAAAACGGTTGTGCCGCGCAACGTTCGCGTGTCCGAGGCCCCCAGCCACGGCAANCCNGCCCTGTTTTATGACTTTAATTCGGCCGGCGCCCAGGCGTACCTGCGGGTCGCGACAGAAATCACCCAGCACACAGAACAAGGAGAATAANCATGGCAACAAAATTTGGNCTGGGCAAAGGCCTGGCGGATCTGAAGGCGGAAATGGGNAANATTCCCGANATTTCGGTTTTGACGGGCGGCGAACGCGTGTCGGTCAAACAAATTCCGTTNAATCAAATCGGCGCCAACCCCGATCAGCCGCGCAAGACATTTAACGAATCGGAATTGCAAGACCTGGCGGCGTCTATCCGGGCCCAGGGCGTNTTGCAGCCGATTTTGCTGCGCGCAGTGACGGGGCGGGATTATGCGTACGAAATTGTGGCCGGNGAACGCCGGTATCGCGCCAGTAAAATGGCGGGCCTGACCCAGATNCCGGCCTTGGTCAAAACATTGACCCCCGAAAACGCGATGGAAATCGCCCTGATTGAAAATGTTCANCGNGAAAATCTGAACCCGATCGAAGAGGCCAATGCCTATAAAAATCTGATGGAAACATGCGGGTATGANTTGGGGGACGTGTCGCGTTTGATCGGCAAATCCGAAAGTTATATTCGCAATATTATGCGTNTGGACACATTGCCCGATGCGGTCAAAAGCCTGGTGGAAGAGGGCAAGATTTCCGCATCGCACGCGCGTACCATTGCGGTNGCCGAAAATCCCGAAGATTTGGCCCANGAAATNNTNGNNNACAAATCTGTCGGTTGCCGATGTCCAGCGGCGCGTTAAATCCGGCACACGGGCGACGGGGTCGCGTGCCTTTACCGANAATTCNATGGATGCGCGCACCGTGCATGATATCGAAGAAAAANTGGAATTGACGCTGGGGGTNCCGGCCCGTCTGGTNCAACGCCGTGGNGGGGCAGGGGAAATCCATCTGATGTTCAAAACGCGCATCCAGATGCAGGATTTAATTGATAAATTGACGCAATAAAAAANGCCGGCATTNGCCGGCTTTTTNATGGGNTNTTTTNGNCCCCCAGATAAATATTTGCAAACGCCCAAATATGGTATATAATTATAAGGTGCGGAGAGNAAATTGTTCTTTCTTACGTTTTGGAATTTTGGAACGTAAAAATGAATGATTTTTCTCCGTTTCGGAAAATAACACAAAAATGGAGTCAAACATGTTATTTGGTTTAATCAAAAACAAAAACGGGGAAACGCATTTGAATAACCCGATTGCGGTGGAAATTCCCTATGGGGACGAAACGCTGCGCCTGGAAACGGGCCGCATGGCGAAACAGGCGAACGGTGCCGTNNTGGCGACCATGGGCGGGACGATGGTCTTGGCCACGGTTTGCGCGGAAAANACCGCGGTCGAAGGCCAGGATTTCTTTCCCNTGACCGTGGATTATCAGGAAAANTACGCGTCGGCCGGNCGNATTCCNGGNTCGCGTGATCGNCGCGAAGGCAAGGCNTCCACGGCGGAAACATTGACGGCGCGTTTGATCGATCGCCCGATTCGCCCGCTGTTCCCGGAAACGTTCAAGAACAAGGTGCAGATTATCGCCCAGGTGTTTTCNTACGATAAAAAGAATCAGCCGGATATCCTGGCGATGATTGCGGCGTCCGCGGCGTTGAAATTGTCTGGCGTTCCGTTCCAGGGCCCCATCGGGGCGGCCCGCGTCGGGTATGCCGACGGGCAATATATCCTGAACCCGTCCCGCAAAATGGTCGACGAATCCGAAATGGATTTGGTTGTGGCCGCGACCAAGGACGGCGTGCTGATGGTGGAATCGGNAANCGGCGAATTGGACGAAGAAACGACGCTGGGCGCGGTCAAATTCGGTTTTGATGCGCAACAGGCCGTGATTGCCGCGATNAACGAATTGGCCGAAAATGCCGGCAAACCGGCGTGGGATGTGCCGGCGGCGGCGCCCGAATACATCGCGATGCAGGATGCCTTTGAAAAATTCGCGGGCGACATTGAAAATGCGTTGGCGATCAAAGAAAAGTTGGTGCGTCTGGACACGTTGGCGGATATTCACGCCGCGGCCAAGGCGGAAATTGCCGGTATGTTCCCGGAAACGACGCTGGCCACGTCAACATTGGAATCGTGGGCGGATGAAATTGTGGAAAATATCACGGCCCGGATTATGCGCGGCAATATCTTGGCGGGGCGGCCCCGTATCGACGGCCGCGACACGAAAACCGTGCGTCCGATTGAAATCGAATTGGGCATTTTGCCCCGCGCGCATGGGTCGGCCCTGTTTACGCGTGGCGAAACCCAGGCGTTGGTGTCCCTGACGCTGGGCGGTGGCAAAGATGCGCTGCCGATCGAATCCCTGGACGGCGCCGAAGAAAAAGATTTCTTCTTGAACTATAACTTCCCGGGTTATTCCGTGGGCGAATGCAAGGGGCTGAAATCCCCGTCGCGCCGCGAATTGGGGCATGGGAACCTGGCGTGGCGTGCGCTGCACCCGATGGTGCCGTCCCGCGCGGAATTTGACTATGTCATTCGCGTGGTGTCCGATATTTTGGAATCCAACGGGTCGTCGTCCATGGCGACGACATGTGGGGCGACGCTGGCCATGATGGATGGCGGCGTGCCGTTAAAACGTCCGGTTGCGGGGATCGCCATGGGTCTGATCAAAGAAGGCGATGATTACGCCATTTTGACCGACATTTTGGGCGACGAAGACCACTTGGGCGACATGGATTTCAAAGTGACCGGGACCGATCGCGGGATTACGGCGTTGCAGATGGATATTAAAATCACATCCATCACGTTTGAAATCATGAAAAAAGCCCTGGCCCAGGCCAAGGACGGTCGTATGCACATCTTGGGCAAGATTGAAAAGGCGATCAAAGCCCCGCGCGATCACGTGTCGGAATTTGCGCCCCAGACGTACACGATTAAAATCAATCCGGACAAAGTTCGCGAAGTTATCGGCAAGGGCGGGGTGGTAATCCAGGCCTTGACCCGTGAAACGAACACGAACATTGACCTGGCCGATGACGGCACGGTTAAAATCATGGCCGTGGCCAAAGAAGATGCCGACGAAGCCATTCGCCGCATCAAAGAAATCACCGCCGAACCCGAGGTTGGCGAAATCTATGCCGGCACCGTGTCGGGGGTCAAGGATTTCGGTCTGTTTGTGAAGATCATGAACGGCTTTGAATCCATGGTGCATATTTCGGAAATCACCGGGGAACGCCTGGCCAAGATCGAAGACGCCAAATTGAAAGAGGGCGATGCGGTCTTTGTGAAATATCTGGGCGTGGACAAGCGTGGCAAGACCCGCCTGTCAATGGTCGGTATCGATCAGAAAACCGGGGCCGAAACCAAAAAGGCGAAATAAGAATCAGGATTCCGGGACCGTCAGGGTCCCGGGCCTTAGTTTGTTATAAAAACATCAAACCACAGGGGGAAAATATGGATATGGAAGCATTGATGGCCCAGGCCCAACAGTTGCAAGACAAAGTGGCGGCGGCCCAGGATTTATTGGCCAAAACCACGGTCAAAGGCTTGGCCGGGCAGGGCGATTGCATCGTCGAAATGTCGGGGAAATATGACCTGATCAAGGTCACGATCAAACCGGAAATTTTGACCACCGGGGCGGACAACGTGGCCCAAATTGTGACCACCGCGTTCCAGGACGCCAAGGCCAAGGCCGACGCCGTGATCGATCGCGTCATGGGCGAAGCGACCGCCGGCATGCCTTTGCCGCAATAAGGGTAAAACCCATCAAAAAACACCGGCATTTGCCGGTGTTTTTATGTCCCTTTTACCTGATCCTTTAGCAGGCAACGCATTCATACAGGGGCATCATGGAACAGGGCTCTCCGCATTCATCGGTTTCAACCTTTGGCGCACATGATGAATACGTTATGGTGTATGAACCGCCGCTATCGCTGCCCGTGGCGCTGGCGGTTTTTGGGGTACATGTGGTGTAGGCCGGGGCATTTAGGGTATAATTATCGGGACAGGTATATGTGGTTTGATATTGCCCATAGGGCACCCAACTGCCACCTGGTACACAAAGATTGCTGTGACTCATTGTGCACGGATTCGAAACAACGGTGACATCGGCCAAACCAACGTTTGGATTAGGCATAAATGGAGGAATAAAAACATGCGGAAATTGGGGATTTTTTTATGGGTGATTTTGTTGTATCCAAACGTTCCTTTGGATTAGGCATAGTGAAATCGCCCTCTAGCCCAGGAATTATACCCGATTGCGCCGTTTTTTGCAATACAAAAAGACCACCCCGTCTGCTTCGCATCCACCCCTCCGCAGAGGGGAACTTAGCGCGTTCTTTATTTCCAAGTATTAGAACACACCAGAACACAATGGATCCCGTCCTTCGACGGGATGACGGTGCTTTGGTGCCTCTGGGGTACGTAGTGGTGGGATGTCGGTCAAAAAAAATCCCCCGAATGGGGGGATTTTTTATTCTTCCGTGTCGGGGGTGTCTTTGGAATCCTTGGACTTAGAATCGCCGGATTTCAAATATCCCTCTAGCCAATGGTTGTCAAAGGCCAGGGTTTTCACATCCCGGTTCTTTAACAATTTTTGCTGTAGCGGGATGGTGGTTTTGACGCCTTCGATCACGAATTCGTCCAACGCCCGCATGGCCCGCATGATGCATGCCGGGCGCGATTGCGCGTGTACGACCAATTTCGCGATCATTGAATCGTACGTCGGCGGAATCGTGTATCCGGTGTACACCGCACTGTCCACGCGGACCCCCAGGCCCCCGGACGGCGCATACAGCGTGATTTTGCCGGGATTGGGGATAAAGGTTTCGGGATCTTCGGCATTGATACGAAATTCAATCGCATGCCCGTGTGCCACGACGTTCGATTGGGTGTACCCCAATTTTTCGCCGGCGGCAATCCGGATCTGTTCCCGGACCAAGTCCACGCCATAGACCATTTCGGTCACGGGGTGTTCCACCTGGAGCCGGGTGTTCATTTCCAGGAAATAGAATTTGCCGTCTTCGAACATGAATTCGAACGTCCCCGCGTTGGTATAGCCCATTTTCTTGGCCGCGGTTTTGCAGATTTCGATCATGTCGTCGCGCTGTTTCTGGGTCAAGGCCGCCGCCGGACATTCTTCCATAACCTTTTGGTTCTTGCGCTGCAGGGAACAATCGCGTTCCCCAAAGATCACCACATTGCCGTGTTGATCGCCCAGGACCTGGAATTCAATATGCCGCGGGTGCAGCAACAGTTTTTCCATATACAGCGTATCGTCGCCAAAGCCGGATTTAGCCTCCTGCTTGGTGATCTGGAATGCTTCGGCCATCTGGGATGCGTCCATCACGGGGCGCATGCCGCGCCCGCCGCCACCGGCCGATGCCTTTAACATCACGGGATACCCGATTTTTTCGCCCCAGGCCAAGGCGTCTTCCAGGCTCGTGACCGCACCGTCAGATCCCGGTACCACCGGCAGACCACATTCAATCGCGGTGCGTTTGGCGTTTACCTTGTCCCCCATTTTTTCAATCATGGCGGCGGTGGGCCCAATCCAGATCAATTTGTGTTCTTCGACCTTGCGCACGAAATCCGCCCGTTCGGACAAGAACCCGTATCCCGGGTGAATCGCGTCGGAATTGGTCAGCAAGGCCGCCGTCAAAATGGCGGATTCGTTCAAATAAGAATCCTTGGACGGGCCGGGGCCGATACAGACCGATTCGTCGGCCAATTGCACATGCATGGCATTTTTATCGACCGTCGAATACACGGCGACCGTCCGAATGCCCATATCGCGGCACGCGCGGATAATACGCAGGGCGATTTCCCCGCGGTTGGCGATTAAAACTTTTTTAATTTGCGGCATTTGTTCGCCCTTTATCTGTTATTCAATCACGATCAAGGGTTGATCAAATTCAACCGCCTGGCCATCTGTCACCAAGATTTCTTTGACGATGCCGTCTTTGTCCGATTTGATCGGGTTAAAGGTCTTCATCGCTTCGACCAGGGCGACCGTATCGCCGACCTTGACCGACGCGCCGACGGTCACAAAGGCCTTGGCCCCCGGTTCCGGCGCCAGGTACGCCACGCCCACCATCGGCGACGTCAACGCGTGGCCCGAAATTTTCGGCGCGTTATCGGTCCCGGCATCCAGGCCGGCACGTTTGGCCTCTGGCATGGCAAAGCCCGGCATCGCGGTGGCGACGGCGGTTTGTTTTGACAAATGAATATGTTTGCGATAAACGCCAAACAAGAACTGGCGTTCCAAATCTAATTCGGTAATTCCCATTTCGTCCATAATTTTGGACATGGATTCGACCGTTGCACGAAATGACATTTTTTATCCTTTTTGTAATTTCTTTGACTGCGGTTGTTAGTCTGGGTTGAATTCTATCACAACGAACGCGGATGTCAAGGCACCGGGTCATAGCCGCACCCCCCACCGGGGCGACAGCGCATGATCCGCCGCACCCCCATCGCCACACCCCGAATGACGCCGTATCGGGCGATGGCCTGGGCGGTATATTCGCTGCAACTGGGGGTAAAGCGGCACGCCGCGCGGCCCCCGATCAGGGGCGAGAGCGCCGTCTGGTACACGCGGATAAGTCCCATTGCCAGGCGCGCCGGGAAAGCAGGCTTAGTGTTTGACATCGGTTTTCTGCAAATACCGCAGGGCCTTTTTCATGGCGCCGATCCCGTCGTTTCGGGTCCAGGTTAAAATGGTGGGCCGGGCAATAAAGACATAATCCTTGGCCGGGTCCAACGCCCGTTCACAATGATGCAGCCATGCCCGCAACAGCCGCTTGGCCCGATTGCGGTCGACCGCATGGCGAAACGTGCGCTTGGTCACAATCAGACCGTAACGCGCATCGTTCGGAAAAATCGTTGGACGCGCCCGGATCAAGAACCCGGCCGACCGGGCCAATTGATCTGTATCGTCCATCGCGAAATCGCTATGTTTTTTTATCGTGTCTCTCATAATGGGCCCATCATACCAAAATATTGGGATAATCAAATAAAAAAGCAACAATTGGTGAAACATGGCCTTGATTTTTTTTTCGCACCGCTTTATAGTGCAAAAAAACATTATTTTGGGGGCAAATTATGTACAACTGGCTGATGAAATTCTTTTCCGCCGATATGGCAATTGATTTAGGGACCGCGAATACACTGATTTATGTCAAGGGACGCGGCATTGTTTTAAATGAACCGTCGGTGGTGGCGGTGGCGGAAAATCGCCTGATGGGGCGCAAGGAAATTCTGGCCGTCGGAACGGAAGCGAAACAGATGTTCGGCCGTACGCCGGGCACGATTTCGGCGGTGCGTCCCCTGCGTGACGGCGTGATCGCGGATTTTGAGGTTGCCGAAGAAATGATCAAATACTTTATCCGCAAGGTGCATCGGCGCAATCCGTTGGCGGCGCCGCTGATCATCATCTGCGTGCCGTCGTGCGCGACCCAGGTGGAACGCCGCGCGATTCAAGAGGCCGCCGACGCCGCCGGCGCGCGCAAGGTCTATATCGTCGAAGAATCCACCGCGGCCGCGATTGGGGCGGGGCTGCCCGTGGAAAAGCCGGTGGGGTCCATGGTCTTGGACATCGGTGGGGGCACGACCGAGGTCGCGGTTATGTCCCTGGGCGGGATTGTGTATTCGAACGCGGTGCGTACCGCCGGGGATCAAATGGACCTGGACATCATCGATTATGTGCGCAAGAACAAGAATCTGTTGATCGGGGAAAACACGGCCGAAGAAATCAAAAAGAAAATCGGCACCGCCATTGCGCCCAAGGACAAGGCCAATGAATTGAGCATGAAAATCAAGGGCCGCGACCTGTTGTCGGGGACGCCGCGTGAAACGATTATCACCGAATCCCAGATTGCATCGGCCCTAAGCCAGACGGTGAACAAGATTGTCGACACCGTGCACCAGGCGTTGGAATTGACCCCGCCGGAATTGTCGGCCGATATTGCGGATTTTGGTATCGCGATGACGGGGGGCGGATCTTTGCTGCGTGGGTTGGATGCGGCGATCCGGGCCGCGACAGGATTGCCGGTGTTCTTGGTGGACAATCCGTTGGCCTGTGTCGCGATGGGCAGTGGCAAGATGTTATCCGACCTGGACAAGAGCAAACATGTCCTGCAAACAATGTATTAAAAAATACCGGCAAATGCCGGTATTTTTTTTATCCTTTGATTTGATTTTTTCGATTTAATTTTGTATCGTGCGTGGGGAATAAAGGAATCAAAAATGGAACCAGAAAAATTATCATTCGAAGACGCGTACAAGCAATTGACCGATTTGGTCAAAAAAATGGAATCGGGCGAATTGCCCTTGGCGGCGTCGGTCGCGGCGTATGAGCAGGGGATCAAGTTAAAGGCCTATTGCGAACAGTTGCTGAAAGAAGCGGAACTGAAAATCGAAACGTTAAAGGTCAGCGGTCAGCCGCAATAAAATATACATAATTTTCTTTTAGGCAAGGTTGGTTATCGTGGGGACACAAAAAAGCAAGTTGAGCCCTGTCATGCAACAATATGTTGATATGAAGGCGGAAAATCCCGATGCCCTGTTGATGTTTCGGCTGGGCGATTTTTACGAGGCGTTTTTTGACGACGCCCGGACCGTCAGCGCGGTGCTTAGCCTGGTTCTGACCGCGCGCGGCACAACCGGGGACGGGGATGACATTCCGATGTGCGGGATTCCGTGGCATGCGGCGGATAACTATTTCGGGCGCCTGGTGCGGGCGGGGCACAAAGTCGCCCTGGTCGAACAGATGGAAACCCCGGCTCAGGCCAAAGAACGCGGCCACAAATATATTGAACGCCAGGTTATCCGGGTTTTGACGCCGGGGACATTGACGGATGAAAACCTGTTGATGCCCAAACATTCGAATTTCCTGGTGGCGCTGTGTCCGGTGCCGGGGACGCATGTGTTTGATTTGGCGGGATGCGACATTTCAACGGGGGAATTTTTTATCGGGCACAGTGACAATGTCTTTGACGATATGGTGCGCGTGGCGCCGGCCGAAATCATTTATCCCGAAGGCGCGGCTGAAAACGACGAAATTATGCGCCTGCGGGGGGCGTTCAAGACGTCGCCTGTCTATGAAAAAATCTATGATCGGGCCGATATCGGCCAAATTGTCACCCGTGTCTTTGGCCAAAACGTGGATTTGCCCGATGACGGGGTGCGGCGGGACGGGATGGCAACGGGGGTGATTCCCCTGTTGGCGGGGTATTTGTTTAATACCCAGCGGGACACCATGATTGCCTTTCGTACGCCGTATGCGTTTAAATCCGGGCGGCAATTGCTGATCGATTCGGCCACGTGGAAAAGTTTGGAAATCGACGCCCCCATCAATGACGGGGGAACATGTTTGCTGGATGTCTTGGATCGGACCCGGACGGCGGCCGGCGCGCGGCGTCTGCGGTCGTATCTGCGGACCCTGTCGGGGGATGTGGGGGAAATCCGTCGGCGCCAAGAACACGTGGGGCACCTGTTGCTGAACCCTGAAATTATGGGGGGACTGGGGCAAATGCTGGGCGCTGTGCCTGATGTGGGGCGTGCGATGACGCGATTGTTGGCCAATCGCGGCACGCCGCGTGATATGCGGGCCGTGGGGGATTTCTTGCTGGCGTTGCCGGGGATCAAGGCCGCCGGGATGCGGTTGGATGCGACCCTGGCCGATCAATTTGCGGCAATGAATACGCACGATGCGCTGGCCGGGGATTTGAAATTTGCGTTAAATGACCAATTGCCGACCCTGTTCCGGGATGGCGGCGTGATCCGCAGTGGGTATGACCCGGCGCTGGATAATATGCAGAATCTGGCCCATGGGGCGCGGGAAACCATCGCCGCGTTGCAGGCCGAATATGCCGCGGCCACGGGCATCAATACACTGAAAATCAAATACAATAACATTTTGGGGTATTTTGTAGAGGTGCCCGCCGCCCGTGCCGACGTTTTGATGAAACCCGACAGCGGTTATATCCATCGCCAGACCATGTCGGGCAGTATGCGCTTTACCACGCCGCGCCTGATTGACCTGGATAACGACGTGCGCAGCGCCGCGGACAAAGCCATCGCGATTGAGGCGGAAATTATCGCGGGCCTGATTGAACGGATTCGTGATGCGGCGGATGATCTGATGAACACGGCCGATTTAATCGCCGATGCGGACGTGTGGTTTGCCTTGGCCGATTGTGCGTCGCGCTATGCCTGGGTGCGGCCCCATGTGACGGACGATGTGGCGTTTGATGTGCGCGGCGGCCGCCATCCGGTGATTGAATACGTCCTGCGCCGGAACGGGGATAACTTTGTTAAAAACGACTGTGTCTTGCAGAACCAGCCGGTCGCGATTTTAACCGGGCCCAATATGGCGGGGAAATCCACCTATCTGCGCCAGAATGCGATTTTGGTGGTCTTGGCGCATTTGGGATCCTTTGTGCCGGCCGCATCCGCCACCATCGGCATCTGTGACCAATTGTTCAGCCGCGTCGGCGCGTCCGATAACCTGGCGGCGGGGCAATCCACGTTTATGGTGGAAATGAGTGAATCTGCCAATATCCTGCGGCGGGCAACGGAACGGTCCTTTATCATCTTTGATGAAATCGGACGTGGGACGGCGACGTACGACGGAATGGCAATTGCGACGGCGGTGCTGGAATTCTTGAACGATTTACGGGCGCGGACGCTGTTTGCGACGCATTATCACGAATTGACCGCCCGCGCGGGCACCGGCCCGGATCAGTTGGCGGCCACCATGTGTTTAACCATTGACGTGCGGGAACATAATAACGAAATCGTCTTTATGCATAAAATTATTCCCGGGGTCGCCAACCGGTCGTACGGGATTCATGTGGCCAAGATGGCCGGCATGCCGGCATCCGTCATCACCCGCGCCACCCAGATTTTGGAAGGCCTGGAATCCCATACCCCCGTGGCGGCGGTGGCCGAGCCGACACCCGCGGTCGCCCCGGTTCTGGCCGAACCCAGCCCAAAGCCGAAAGGCACGCGGGTCAGCCAGGGGGATGCGTCATCCCCGCAATTAAACCTGTTTGGATAAAAAAAGGGGCCCCATGGCATCGGGATGGATCATTTTGGACAAACCCACCGATATGACGTCGCGCACGGCGGGGGGGCGCCTGCGGCGCCTGTTTGGGGCATCCACATTTGGGCATATCGGGACGTTGGATCCGATGGCGTCGGGGGTGTTGCCGATTGCGCTGGGGACGGCGACCAAGATGATTCCCTTTATGCCGGGTGAAAATACCAAAGAATATCTGTTCGCGCTGAAATTCGGGATGGAAACCGATACCCTGGACATCACCGGCCAGGTGGTGCGCACCACCGATAAAACCCCCGAACGGGCGGACGTTTTGGCGGCCTGTGGGCAACTTACCGGTGATATAATGCAGGTCCCCCCGATGTTCAGCGCCGTGCACGTTGGGGGGCGCCGGGCGTATGATTTGGCGCGCCAGGGGAAAACGGTGGATATGCCGGCGCGCCCCGTTCATATTGATGCGTTAAGCCTGGAAAAAATCGAGGGGGACCAGTGGTATTTTCGCGTCCAATGCGGGGCGGGCACGTATGTGCGGTCCATCGGGCGCGATTTGGGCCGTTTGACGGGGGGATTGGCCACCGTGACCATGATCCGGCGCATCCAGACCCATGGTTTTGGGATAAAAGATGCCGTGACACTTGATTTTCTGGAAAATTGGGTTCATAATGGGGGCGACGTGCGTGCGTATTTGCACGCGCCGGATTTCGGACTGGGGGACATTCCGGTCATCAATCTGGCGGATGGGGCGGCCGACCTGTACCGGCACGGCGGCTTTATCGATGTCATGGGGACCGCGCCTGGATTGGTCCGCGTCTATGTGGGTGATACATTCATTGGCATGGGATGCGTGACGGATGGGGTGCTGCGCCCGAAACGAACACTCTAAGACAAACTTAAAGGAGCCTATAATGTCCGTAACAAAAGAAAAAACAGCGCAATTGGTCACATCGTTCAAAACGACCGATACAGACAATGGCGGATCGGCCGCGGCCCAGGTTGCAATCCTGACCGAACGGATTCGCAATTTGACCAATCATATGAAAGATAATCACAAGGACCAGCATTCCAAACGCGGTCTGTTGTTGATGGTCAACAAGCGTAAAAAACTGTTGGCGTATATCAAAAAACGCAATGTGACAGAATACGAAGAACTGATCAAAAAATTGGGTCTGCGTAAATAAAAAATCCCCCGTTTGGGGGATTTTTTTAGTGTTCCGAGTGCAGAGTTCAGAGAAAGACCACCCCGGCCTGCGGCCACCCCTCCACAGGAGGGGAACCTATCCCACTCTCGTCGTCATCCCTGCGAAGGACGGGATCCATTGTGATCGACGTAAGACAAATTCTGGAAATCTTAAGCCCCCTTGTCATCGCGAGGGTATCGGCAGAGCAACGCGGGGCCGGTGCCCGTGGCGATCCAGTCAATAAAAAAGGTATATATTCTTATTATTCACTGGATTGCCACGCAACGCTCGCAATGACAAAGGTTCTTAAGTTTTTTATTTTTAAACTCTGTCGATCATAATGGATCCCGTCCTTCGACGGGATGACGTTCTTATGTTCTTAAAAACGGTGCAAAGTCCCCCCATGTCCCAGAGGGATGGTATCGACGGGGAGGGTTTATGGCCCCCAGGAATTATTTGCAAACGCGGAAAGAATCCGTTATAATGGCAATGCACCGGGTGATGACCGGTGTGAGGTGTAAGAACCTCTTACGAGAATATCTCCGACTATGGTTGGAGGGCTGTGATATACATAAATAAACAGCACTACACTCGTAGTAGTTCTTAACCTCCAGCCGTCTTTCATCAAGACGGTGTTTTTTAATTAGAAAAACCAAAGGAGGAGAGAAAATGCAAAAACCAAAACCCATTGACGAAACCGCCGCCCGGATGGGCAAAGCCCTGTACCATGCACGCGCCAGTATTCACATGCCCGTGGACGAGGCGTGCCACCTCTTGCATATTATGCCAGACGAATTGATTCAATACGAACGGGGCGCCGAAAAATTCCCCCAGGACGTGTTGGAATACATGTTTATGATGGGGTATAAAATGATACGTGCACGCACCCTGGAAAAAAAGTATCACCAGCAGCGTCAGATATATCGCAAACTTAAACAAATTGTGAGCGAGGGGGTGTAAAACCCTCCCCGTCGATACCACCCACGCAAACCCTGTTTGCGCGGGGCCCGGACGACGAGATGACGGTGCTTTAGTGCCTCTGGGGGCACGTGGTGGTGGATGTCTGCCAAAAAAAATCCCCCGAATGGGGGATTTTTATTTCGAATAATCGCGCAGCCAATAGATGGCGCGGGATACATAGGCCTGGGCCAATTTTAAATCGAATCGATTGGTGTCGGGGTTTTTCAATTTGCCTTCGGCATCGATCCAGACGGGGGCCTCGTCCGCCTTGGCCGCGATTTTCATCAATCGGTCCGTCACATTTTCCGGGCCAATCCCACCGGAATAACCGGTGGCCAGTGCAAAGGAAAACGGTCGGCCGGTTTGACGCGGCGTGCGGCCCGCGCCGCCCGACGCATCATAGAGCACCGAAAACCGGGCCCCGGTATCGGCCAGGCGCCGAATCCGCGCCCCCTGGGGCGACGTATATTGGAATATAAATTCATGTGCGGGGAAATTTTGGATAATTTCGGCCACGGCCAGGGGGCGGAAGTCCGGCACGTCGTTGCCCGCCACATTGATTTGGACCCGTCGCACCAGGGGATCGCCATTTTTATGCGTGCGTTGCAACCAATCCTGTAAATCCGGGACCAAATTCCCCGCACAGAACGCATGGCACCAATCCCGATTGACATGCACCGTCAGGTGCGGCGTGCGATAGGTTCCCGCCGCCGCGTCCAACAATTTTTCAAACCAAACGCGCCGATCCATCCCCACGGACATTTTACTGGGGTGTGCCTGGACCGCCAATTCCGCCATCGGATACCGCCGCAAAAACGCCAGCGCATCCGAAATGGCCGTGTCTTCACGCGGATCAGAACATGTCACATAACGCAAATTCATTTCTTGTCCCCTTTGGCATTGTTCAGGCGCAATTGCCCACAGGCCGATCCAATGTCTGTGCCGCGTTCGCGCCGAATACGGGTGTGGATGCCGTGCCGGATTAAAATATCCTGGAACCGATGCACCGCGTTGCCCGACGGCGCCGCAAAGTCCCGTTCATCGACCGCGTTCCACGGGATCAAGTTTACCATGCAATTTTTGCCTTGCAACAAATTTGCCAGGCTTTCCGCCAGTTCGGGCGTCGCGTTAAACAGTTCGGTGTCCCCGTCCTGATTTTTACGCCCCAACAGGATATATTCAATCATCAATTGCCGGTTATGCAGGGCGGTAAAATCATCCGCCGCCGCCAAAACATCGGCCAGGGGATATTTATTGTTGATGGGCATAATCTGGGACCGCAGCGCATCGGTCGGCGCATGCAGGGATATGGCCAAATTGATCGGCCGCCCCCAGGCAATCAGATCCCGAATGCCCGGCACAATCCCGCACGTGGACAGCGTGATCCGCCGCCATCCGATCCCCAGCGTCGTATGCGCCCGTTCCATAAAATCAATCACATTTTGGGTGTTCATCAGGGGCTCACCGGTCCCCATAATCACGATATGGGATACGTCGCCATTGTTGGGATCGCCATTGGGCCGTGATGTGCCCCGGTCCCCCCGCAATTCCCATTGCGCGGTCAAGACCTGGGCCAAAATTTCGTTTGCGGTCAAATTGCGTTTAACCCCCAACAGGGTGGATGCGCAAAACCGGCACCCCATGGCGCAGCCGGCCTGGGAACTGACGCAAACGCTGTTGCCGTAACTGGTTCGCATCAGGACACATTCGATTTGTTCCCCGTCATGCAATTCCATTAAAAACTTGGTCGTGGCCCCGTCCGCCGATTGCAATTTTTTGATCACGCGCACCGGCAATGTCTGCGCCATATCATCCAGTTTTTCCCGAAAATCGGTCGGCAGATTTTTCATCACCGCAAAATCCGGCGCCCCGCGGGCCAACCATTCGCCAATCTGGGCGGCGCGAAATTTCGGCGCCCCCATATCCGTCACCCATGTTTGCAGGGTGGCGGGCGTCATATCAAATAAAACGGGTTTGGTCATAATTTATACCTGTCGTCGTTGATGACAATAACCGCGCGGCGGCGCAGTTGCTTTAATTGCTGATCCGCCATAAACATGGCCTTTTTAAATTGGGCGTTTTGGCGGATGATCTTGTCCAGATCGCCGTATTCCTTGGTCTTTTTGGTGGCGCAGACCAACAGGACGCTGTCGTTCACGCGCGGCGACCAGGTCAGCATCGCCAAATCCGCCACCCGATCGCGAATGTCGGCCGACAATTCATATTGGACGGCGGTAAATTTTTGCGGGGCCCCGCCCAGGTCTTCGGCCATTTTGATCGCCGCGTCACAGGATGCGGGTCGGGTGAGTTTCGCGGCCACCGTTTCCGGGATGTCGGTTAAACGCACAATGGTCATTTCAATCGGCAATCCATGCTGGGCCGCGATGGCACGCCGTTCGGTCGCAATATCATCGTCCGATATGTCAATGGTTGGCAAAATAGTCCGGGCCACCACGATTTGCCAGGCAATATTGGCCCGCACGGCGGATTCGGCCATGGCGCGCTGGGTCGGGGTTAAATCCCCCAATTTCATCGCCGCCAATTCTTTGGTGACATCTTTGTCATCGGGCAATGCCTTGAAATTCGCCGCATAGGACAATTTAATCTGATCATCAATAATGTTTTGCAGGGCCACGCGCCGATTGTCGGTGGATGTATCCCCCATGCGCGTCATCAGCGTTGTCCGCGCGGTCACATCCGCGTCGGTAATGGGAACGCCCCCCACACTGGCCACGACCGATGCGGCCCCCGCCGGCGTGGCGGCCAGACAGAAAAATGTACCCAACCATTTTAGTGTCGATGTTTTCATGTGTTTTCCCTTCTCAGATTTTAATACTGTTTGCCATCAATGCTCATCCCAAAGCGGAATTGATAGGTCGTGTTGCCGACATAGTCGTCTTTGACCGCGTTGTCCCGGTGGTATTCCACCGACAGGTAATAGCACGGATGATTGTAAAAGATGCCGCCCGAATGCTGCTGGAACGTGTCATAGGTCACGTTATAGGTGCCGTTCCAACGAACACTCCACCGGTCGCTGAGCCCCACACCGGCGCCTACAACGACTTCGTGTAAATCTTGGTCCATGGTGTTGGCGTCGATAAAGCGCGCGTTAAAGATATGCCCCAGTCGCGCGTATGTCCGTCCCGATCCGATATAGGCCGACGTTTCCATGTGGCGCAGGGATAAATTATCTTGGTCAAAGCGGAACCGGTTGGCCAGTTGCAGCCAGGATTGATACTGATAACTGACGCGGCCCACATAATCGGACAGGCCGTCGTTAAACCCACTGTTGGGATCAATGTCATCCCGATCGGTAAAGTCATAGGATTGGCCCAGAAAAACCTCTATCTTTTGGGTGGCGCCATCAAAGGCCGCCCAGCGTACGCCATAATCGGCGAATGTTCCGTTTTCCCACAGATCCAATCCCGGATACCGATTGGCGGAAAACAGGGTCGTATCACTTAAAAACGTGCCGGCCGAATCGTTATTCATCGCAAATTGGGACCGATCTGTCTGGCGCATCCAGGTCAATCGGGCACGGGGTTCGATAATTTGCAGCCATTTGGACCCCGACCGCATCAGGGGCAATCCCCATTCGGCATAGGCACTGGGTAAGAAACGCATCCGCACCCCCGAATACATATCGCCATCGATCATCTGGGTGTTATCAAAGTGATAAATGTCATACCGACCCGATAAATTCAAGGTCAAGCGATTGCCCCCCCACAGCGTCCAGGGTGATGTGATGCCCGCCATACCGATCAAGCGCTGGTTCGATGTGTCTGACCCCGATATGCCCAAAACGTCGCCCGATAACGTCGCATAGGTTTCATAAAAGAACGGGTCTGTCTGATGCAGGGCACGAATGTTCGGCAAAATATCCCCCGATGGCGTCGCATAGGTTTTGGAACTTTTACGCAATTCCTGGAAAATATGCATGTCGGCGACGGCATAACTGGACACGCCAAATAATTCCAATTTCGCCCCCGAATCCAAATAGGGCTGGGCATCATAAAAGCCATACTTTTGCAAATAGGTTTTATCTGATGCGCGTTCCAGGAACACCGATGCCCGGGCGTATTCGCCCAGTTCAATGACGTCGTTGTTAAAGATATGCCAACGGTTTTCCCCGTCCCGGTTATGGGTAAACGACCCCTGGGTTCGAAATTCACTGTGCGCCAAATTCAGGCGATGTTCCGCATGAAACAGGGGATTTTCATGCGTTAAATAGGACAATTTTAGCGTCAAATCATGCGTATCGGATATCGAGATATAGATCGGCAAATTGATTTGCGTGCCCATCTTGTTGGTGGATTTAATATCCGGCATCAACAAACCGGTCTTGTATTTCACCGACGGATCGGGCATTTCATAAAACGGAATCCACAGCGCCGGCACCCCGTAAATCCAAAAGACCGGATTGTAAAATGCCATCATGTGCGTCGACATATCATGGACAAAGGTCGTCGACGTGATTTCCCACGCATTGCCAAAGGGATCGCACCCGTCGCACGCCGTAAACAGGGCATGCCGGGCCACCGTTTCATCGGTGTTGCGCACAATCTGGTCGGCGGAAACATACACATGTTGCCCCAGCCACAGTTCCAAATCATCGCCCGATACCGACGCGGCGTTTTGCGTTAAATACGTATCCCGCAGGGTCATGCGCTGGCCCGATGCGTTGGTGATTTCGGTGGGACCGGATGTCTGAATACTTTGGGATTTGACGTTGTATTCGATTTTGGGGGCGACGATGGTTTTGGACGCATTGACGTCCACGCCGGCCGCCATCACGGGGCCCGCCCAACACGCCGTTAAAAACGCAATGCCGTATTTCTTCATTTCTTGCCCAATGCCGTCAAAATCAGGGTGAGTATCCCCCACAGCCCCAACGCCACCAGTCCCCAGACCGTCAAACTGTCGATCATATTGGTCACCGTCATAAAGGCCGCCATCGTTGCCGCCATGGCCGCCACCGCCACCGCGGGGGCAAAACTGGCCCGGCGGCGCAACAGGGATGTCCGCAACAAAATCAAGACGCACAACGCCGCCAAAATCACATTCATCAACGGCCCCAACAGACGTGTGCAGAGTTCACCCAGCACCACCTTGTGCTGTCGTTTACTGTCCAGATGGGCGACCGTTCGGATTAAATCCCATGTGCCAACGCGCCGCGCCTTGAATGCCCCTTCGTTGGCCTTGTCCGTCACGTTCAAATCCATATCAAACGTATCGAACGTTCCCACCACCATGGCGTTGCCCGATGACTGTAACGATCCGCCATTCATGACGATGGACAGCCCGCGGGCCGTCGATACCAATTTGCCCCGCTGGGCAAAAATGGTCAGGGACGATTTCGGATCGCGCATATCCGATAACATCACCTGGGACAGGTCGTGGCCGGACACCTTGTCCACATAGACGACCAGGCCCGGCGCCATCTGGGTAAAGGCCGATTCCTGTAACTTCATATGGGCCAAGCCATAGCGCAAATTCCACTGGGTATCATAAAAGCGGCCCTGGGTGGCGGGGACAATCCATAAATTCAAGATCAAATGCATCACCGCGATCACCGTCGCAAAGCGCAACGCGGGGCGCGCCAACTGCATCGGGGACAGGGTCGATGCCGCCATGACGGTCACCTCGTTATCCGAAATCATTTTGTTATAGACGAAGATCACCGCGATAAAGGTCACAAACGGCACGATAATCGATACGATAAACGGCACCATCAACACCGTCAGGCCCAAGAAACTGCCCAACGCGACGCCGTATGACAACAAAAACTTCATCATCGACATAATCTGCACCATCCAGGCCAGCCCGGTCAGGATCAGCAACAGCATGACGAATATTGTCCCCAGTTGTCGGGTAAAATAACGCGTTATGATTTTCATGATATTGCAGTATAAAGCCCAAAATCGGGGGCGTCAAATAAATATGAATAAATATGTGCGGATTCGTAATTTTTCCTTGCTTTTTGACGATTCGGGGGGCATAATGGCTGTGTTCTTAAAAGAAATTTTTAAGGGCGGGGTTGCGAGACCCCGCTCTTATCTTAAAAAGACAGGTAAAAACCCAAGGAGTAACGAATGTCTTTTGTGTCCATGCCCCGTCAGGATTTGTTGTTGGCGATTGATTCGCTGGCCCAGGAAAAGCAAATTGATCGGGAAATCGTCATTGAATCGTTAGAGGCGGCCATTGCCAAAATCGCCAAACATAAATATGGCGAAGAATTTAACATTGTCGCCAATATTGACCGCAAAAACGGCGCCATTTATGTCAAGCGCCTGTTCGAGGTGATCGAATCCCCCGCGGCCAAGGGCGATGAATACGATGCCAACACGATGTTGACCGTGGACGCGGCGAAAAAATACGCCAAAAACCCCGTCGTGGGTGATGTGGTCGAAGATCCCTTGCCGGAACCGGAATTTGGCCGTATGGCGTTCCAGACCGCGCGCCAGATTATGACCGGCCGCGTGCGTGACGCCGAAAAGGGGCGCCAATACGAAGAATTCAAAGACAGCATCGGGGACATTGTGTCGGGCGTTGTGAAACGCATCGAATTTGGCAATGTCTTTGTCGATATCAATGGCAAGGCCGAAGGCTATATCAAGGGCACCGAACTGATCCCCGGCGAACGGTTACAGGTTGGCGATCGCGTGCGCGCCCTGATTATGGATGTGGCGCGGTCGAATTCGGGGCCGCAAATCTTCCTGACCCGGACCCATCCGATGTTCATGGAAAAATTGTTTGTTCAGGAAGTGCCGGAAATTTACGAAGGCGTGATTAAAATTAAATCGGTGTCCCGTGCGCCGGGGTCCCACGCGAAAATCGCGGTGGAAACGTCCGACCCGTCCATTGACGCGGTGGGGATGACCGTCGGGATCAAGGGGACGCGTATCCAGCCGGTGATCAACGAATGTCACGGTGAAAAAATCGACGTGATCCTGTATTCGGACGATCCGGCCGTCTTTATCGTCAACGCCATGCAACCGGCCAAGGTCGCCAAGATCATCGTGGACGAAGACACCCGCACCGCCGCCGTTGTGGTGACCGACGATCAGCAATCGCTGGCCATCGGACGCCGCGGCCAGAACGTGCGCCTGGCGTCCCAATTGACGGGATGGAACATCGACGTCATGAACGAACAGACCGAACAGGAACGCCGTGCCAAGGAATTCAAGGAAAAGACAGACCTGTTTATCGCGGGCCTGGACGTCGACGAAATGATCGCCCACCTGTTGATCACCGAAGGGTTCCGCACCATCGAAGAAATCGCCTTTGTGGACGGGGCCGAACTGGAATCGATCGAAGGCTTTAATCCGGAATTGGCGGTGGAACTGCAAAACCGGGCCAAGGCCTATCTGGCGAAAATCGAACAGGATTATAAAGACCAGGGACATGCCTTGGGGATGACGGACGACCTGTTGGAATTCGACTTTATCAAACGGCCCATTATCATGAAATTGGGCGCGGCGGGGATTAAATCCTTGGCCGATCTGGCGGATTTGGCGTCGGATGAACTGGTTGAAATTCTGGGCGAAGACACTATGTCGGGGCGCCTGGCGGGGCGTGTCGTGATGAAGGCCCGCGAAGTGGCGTACGGCATCACCCAGGATGAAGAATAATTTGTAGTGCCCCCGTTGGGGGGCCTACTTGCGACCAAAGGGAGCAAGAATACATGGCAACATTAACACTTGGAAAATCTGTGACGATCGACGCGGTCCAAAGCAAAAAGGGCGATGCCGTTTTTGTGGAACGTCGTCGGCGCGTCGTGGCCCCCGGCACGCGCGAATTGCGCGATGAACCGGCGCGTCCCGCGCCCCAAAGCAACGCGGCGGATGAAAAACTGCGCGCGGTGCTGGCCGCGGCCCGGGCCCGCGAAGAAGAACGCAAAAAGCGCGAAGCGGATGAAGCCGCCGCCGCCGCCGCACGTGCCGCGGAAATCGAACGGGAAAACCGCGAATACGAACAGGTCAAAGAACGCCTGTCGGCGCGCGAAAGCGAAGCCGCTGAGGCGGCCCCGGTGGCCCCGGTGGCGCCGACCCCGGCATCACCCCGCTTTGCGGCGGAAAACAATCGGGGGGGCAAAGGCGCCCGTGACGATGACGACACGCCGCGCGCGACCAAATTTGCCAAATCCCAAAAGGATTTCAAAAAATCCGGCAAAATTTCCCTGCATGACATTGTGATGGGCGATGGGGACGATGATGAAATCGGCCTGCGTGGCGCCAACCGCCGCCGGTCCGAGGCATCGTTAAAACGTTTCCGCGAAAAGGCCCGCGCCATGTTCAGCGCCCCGCAAAAGGTGGAACGCACCGTGACCCTGGGGGATACGATTACGGTCAAAGATCTGGCCGCGGCCATGGCGGAAAAGGTCGGCAACGTGATCAAAAAACTGATGGAAATGGGTATGATGGCGTCCCAGAACCAATCGATTGACGCCGATACGGCCGAACTGATTGCGACAGAATTTGGCGCCACCGTCAAACGCGTGGATGTCAAACCCTATGCCGATCAGATGGAGCGTCAACCCGATCCCGCGCATTTGCAACCCCGCGCGCCGGTGGTGACCGTTGTGGGGCACGTGGACCATGGGAAAACATCCTTGCTGGACGCGTTTCGCAACGCGAACGTGGCCGCGGGCGAGGCCGGCGGCATTACCCAGCACGTGTCATCGTACGAGGTGAAAACCAAATCCGGCCGCGTGATTACATTCCTGGACACGCCGGGTCACGAAACGTTTACCGCGATGCGTGCCCGTGGCGCCCAGATGGCGGATATTGTGGTCTTGGTCGTGGCGGCCAATGATTCGATCATGCCCCAGACGATTGAGGCGATCAATCACATCCGCGCGGCGAATGTGCCCTTTATCGTGGCCATCAACAAGATTGATTTGCCCGAGGCCAATGCCCAAAAGGTAAAACTGGACCTGTTACAGCAAGAGGTTCAGGTCGAAGAAATGGGCGGCGATATTCAGGCGGTGGAAATTTCCGCGACCAAGAAAATCAACCTGGATAAATTGGAAGACGCCATTTTGTTACAGGCCGATCTGATGGAATTAAAGGCCGATCCCGATATGCCGGCGGTCGCCCACGTGGTCGAGGCCAAGATGGAAAAAGGTCTGGGCGCCGTCGCCACCATTTTGGTGCGCCAGGGCACGCTGAAAATCGGCGATGTGTTTGTGGTCGGCGAAACGTTCGGGCGTGTGCGCGGGCTGATTGATTCCACGGGCGCGCGCGTCAAATCCGTCAAACCCGGCCAGCCGGTCGTGGTCTTGGGACTGGATGCGGTGCCGTTGGCGGGGGATGAATTGCGCGTGATGGAAACGGAAAGCCAGACCCGCGAAGTCGCCGCATACCGCGCGCAAAAGGCCAAGGACAAGGCCAATGCCGTCAAGCGGTCGTCCCTGGAAGAATTGTTTGCGCGCCGTGACGACAACAAAAAGATGATGTTGCCGATTATCCTGCGTGCCGACGTCCAGGGCAGTGTCGAAGCCATTGTGGATATGTTGCGCGACATCCAATCGGACAAGGCCGGGGTGGAAATCCTCTCCTCGGGCGTGGGGCAAATTACCGAAGGTGACATCCGCCTGGCGGCGGCGTCCAACGCGGTGATCATTGCGTTTAATGTCCGCGCGGACGCGGCGGTGCGCGATATGGCCCGCAATGGGAATGTCGATATCCGTTATCACAGTGTGGTGTACCGCATCACGGATGAGATTAAGGAAATCCTGTCCGGGAAACTGGCGCCGGAAAAGCGCGAAACCTTTATCGGCTATGCCGACGTGATCCAATTGTTTACGGTTGGCAAAGGCACGCGTGTGGCCGGATGCCGCATGACCGAAGGCACGATTAAACGGGACGCGTTTGTGCGCCTGTTGCGCAACAACGTGGTGATTTACGACGGGAAAATCGGCGAATTGCGCCGTGAAAAGAACGAAGTCAAGGAAGTCACCGGCGGCGTTGAATTCGGGATGAGTTTCGACAAGTACAACGATCTGAAAGAAGGCGATCGGGTCGAATGTTACGAGGTCGAAGAAATCAAAGCGAAACTGTAAAAAAAACACCGGCAAATGCCGGTGTTTTTTTACGGCACCTCGTTCACAAAATCTTTGATCTTGCGGTAAATCCGGCGTTGGAAACGATACCGTTTTTCCAACGTTAAAAAGTGTATCATCCGATA
>JAAVBR010000009.1 GCA_014802705.1 bacterium
ACCGGATTCTGGACGCCGACCAAATCCATGATTGACGGCGCCCGCGACATCAAGACCACCGAAATCATCAACCAAATCAATGATGTCATGCACGATCACCTGTTCCCCGGGGGCGATGATAAATGCCCGAAATGTGGCGGGAAATTGGGGGTGAAATTGTCCAAATACGGGGCCTTTGTGGGGTGCACNAATTANCCCGAATGTAATTACACCATGCGCCTGNNNGGGGCGGATGCGGCCGCGGGGGAAAATGATGAAAAAGGCCGGGAAAAGCCGGCCGTCGCCAACGTCGATTTGGGCGATGGGATTGCGTTCCGTGTCGGCCGCTTTGGCCCGTACGTGACGGATGGGAAAAAGAATGCGGCCGCCAAACAATATACGGCGGAAACGATCACACTGGACATCGCACGCGAATTGCTGACGGCCGGGCCGAAAAAGGCCGACCCCATTGAAATCGGTACGAATCCTGCGACGGGGCAAATGATTTACTATTACCCGACGGGGCGCTATGGCGCGTATATTTCGTCGAACAAAGTGAACGTGTCCGTCAAGGAACAACCGGACCTGATTACCGCCGCCGAATTGATCAACAATAAAAAGCCGGCGNCCCGGAAATTTACCCGCAAGAAATAATGGCCCCGTACAACAATAATTTTACCGANGAACTGCGCACACGTCTGTCGATTGTGGANGTGGTGGGCCGCCGCGTNCCCNTGACGCGCAAGGGGCAAAATTANTGGGGATGCTGTCCGTTTCATAATGAAAAAACGCCNNNTTTTTCGGTCAACGAAGAAAAGGGATTNTANCATTGCTTTGGATGCGGNGAACATGGGGACATTATTTCGTTCACCATGAAAACGAACAACATGGAATTTCGCGAGGCATTAAAAGAACTGGCCGATTTGGCCGGGGTTAAAATGCCGGAATANAANCCCAANTCCGCGCAACAGGTCGCGCGCGAAGAATCATACACCACCATCTGTGAAACCGCCACGCGGATGTACCAGGCGGCGTTGTTTACCGATGCCGGCGCGGCGGCCCTGGCGTACATTCGGGGGCGGGGCTTTACCGACGATATGATNAAAAAATACCGCATCGGGTACGCGCCGCGCGGCAACATTATCGCCAANAAATTTACCAACGCCAAACAAGACGCGGTGATTGCAACGGGCCTGTGCCGGCGGGGGGATTATGGGCTGTACGATTTTTTCCGCGATAAATTGATGTTCCCGATTATGAACGCNGGCGGGGCGGTGGTGGCCTTTTCCGGGCGATCGATGGACGGGTCGGAACCCAAATACATCAACACCACCGACACCGAAATGTTTCANAAGCGNCAAACGGTGTTTGGCCTGAACTTTGCGCGCGACGCCATATACCGCGCNAANCGCAGNATCGTGGTAGAGGGGCAAATTGACGCCATCCGCATGCAATGTAATGGATTTCCCGAAACGGTGGCGCCACTGGGGACNGCNNTGACCGAAGATCACCTGGCGATCCTGTGTAAATCCAACCGCAATATCACGTTTTGTTTTGATGGCGANGGCGCCGGGCAAAAGGCNGCGGCNCGCGCNGCGGGATTGATTTTACCCTTTGTCCGCGATGCGTCCGACGTNCGGTTTGCCTTTGTCACCGGGGGCAAAGACCCGGACGAGGTTTTAAAATCCNGCGGNGTGGATGCCATGCGGAAAATTATTGATAATGCAACGCCACTGGTTGATTTCCTGTGGGATGTGACGAATAAAACGCATTTGACGACGACGCCGGGGGGACGGGCCGCGGGTGAAAAATTCTTGAAAAAAGAACTGGAAAAAATTGCGGATCCGGACCTGCGCCGCGAATATGATGCGGAATATAAAAAGCGGATTTTTAACGAATGGCATAAATGGAAATCCAAACCGGCGGACGCGCCCGCGGCGCCCGCCCCCGATGANATGACGACCAAAAACATCCATGCGATTATTAGTACGTATCCGGATCTGGCCGAACGGTATGGCGATTTTCTGGCGACGTTAAATATCGGGGCGGCACCGCAATCCGTCCCATGCGCCTTTGCCAAGACGGACGCGGAAAAATATATCGTATCGATCAAAATCAAAAATTATTTGGGCCAATTGGAAAATAAAAAGAAAGAACTNATGGCGGCATTATTGGCGGGCGACAATGTGCGGGATGATATCACCGCCACAGACAACGAAATCATGCGCATGCGTGAAAAATTAGACGCCTTGATCCAGATATGAATGAACTAAGCCAGTATATGGATAAAATTCATACCACCCCGATGGGGATGAAACGAATCGCCCGAAATTTAAATATTTCCAATGACGCGGTGATGGACATATGCCGCGGTGTGATTCGCCGGGGGCATCTGACGCGTCGCGGCAAAAATGATTATGTCACCGATGGAAATATCACATTGACCATCCACCACCAGGCCTTGACCATCATCACCGCCCATAAAAATTAAAAAAACACCGGGGCCGGGCCCCGCGCGAACAGGGTTCGCACGGGTGGTGGATTTGCCGGCTTTTTTATCCCCCGCACTGGCGCAATCGGGATCCGTCGTCGTGCTGATCCACGGCTTTGTTTTTGATTTCTTGGGTGGCGCCAATCCGTTGGTGCATTAAAATCAAATCCGGGTGCGCCTGCAGGGTACGGTGCAATTCATCAATCGCCGCGTCGATATCAGACGCATCGCGGACAAAGACCGGCATCACTGCGTTGGCGGCCGATGTCACCGCGGCCCGCATATCATCCGCCAATTCATCCATCACCGATAAATAGGCCCGGATATGTTCGTCTTCGTGTGTTAAAATCGCGTTATAGGCGCACGATCCCGGCGCATGCCGTCCATCGATATGCACCAAAAAATGTTCGTACCCCACGGCCGCGTCCACCGATTTCAAGGCCACGCACCACCCGTCTTCGATGCCGGTCAGGTCAACGCCCACCTCGTAATTATCGGCCAGGGTGGCAATCACATTGCCATGCCATAAATCCATCGGGGCCAGGGGCTGAACCACCTCTTTACGCCACAAGGGCGTGGTCAGGGTGACGCGCGGGGTCAATTTATAATCCAAACAATCATCCCCGGCACGCGCCATGGGCGCCCACAGACACAATCCGATAAAAATCAGAAAGACTTTATTGATCACAAATCCCCGCCGGACGAGCGTTTCAGGTATTCGGCGACAAAGCCATTGCCGTATTGCTTGTACAATTCTTCGGCCAAGAGCACCGACGACCGCCCCGATTCAAACAGCCGCAACAGATTGCCCAGCCCCCCCAATTCCGTATTCAAAATCACGGATTCCCCGGTCACAGGCCGCGACAACAACACCGCCCGTTTCAGATTCGGGTACGCTTTGCCCTGGATAAACGCCATTTCCAGGGGATTTAAATTCCAATGTTCATAATCGCGCGCGTCGGCCGCCGGGTTGCGGAAAAACAGCACCGTTTGGGCCTGGCCCCGGACAACGTCCCCAATGCCCAATTTATCCAAAACGTTGGCCCGCTGGAACGCCGCCATATAAACCTGGCGATTTTTGCGTCCCTCTTGCAGGCCTGCGATAAAATTATCCCGGAACATTTTGTTTTCCAGCATCGGCGCCGTTTCGTCAATCATAATCAACGACGGATTCCCGTTCGACACCGTGGTGTTATTGATCCGGTGCAAAATGTACGAAATCACCGCCGGGGATAAAACCGGGTCTTGCAAAATATCGGTGAAATCAAACGTGGTCAGGCGCGCATCCAAATCCAACGTATCCGATTTTTCATTAAAGATGTCGCCGTATTGCAACGGATCCACCCACTTTTTCAATTCCGCCCGCATGGGGTTGGACGCGGAAAAGCAACTTTCCCACAGGTTTTTCAGCAGGCGATCTTTGGATTCCAAATAATCAAAGTTCACCGACACGGCGCGCGCGATTTCGTCGGCGGACGCCGGGTCATCCACCCCCGTGATCATCGCCAACCACCGCCGCAAAAATGCGCGGTTGGCCGATGTATCCGCCATTTTCAACGGATTTAAATGCGTCTGGAACGTCAGGCCATCCGTTTTATCCCGGGACGTCATGGTGACATATTTGCCCCCCACCGCCAGGGTAAAGATTTCCGCCCCCTTGTTCCGGTCAAAGAAAAAGGCCTTTAATTTCGGATGGCGCAACGATTGCGCAATCAGGAACGAAAACAGGGTCGTTTTCCCGCCGCCCGTCGGCCCGATCGTCAATGTATGGCCCACCGCCGCCGGCGCGTCCGAGACATGAAATTGAAACTGATAGGGCGTGCCCTGGGCCGTCGGGAACACCACCAACGGGCCCGATCCCCAATCCGAATTTTCAACACCGGTGGGCGTCGACGACATCGGAATACTGACCGCCGCAGTCCGGGACAACATCTTGAAACTGCGGGGAAAAACCTCAAAACCCGGGATTTGTGAAAACCAGGATACCTTGGCTGCGAAATCTTCGACCACGGGCGACACGCCGTATCCCGCACAGATCTTTTTAAATTCGTCGATGTATTTGGTCAAATCGTCCGGCGTTGCGGCAAAAATCGCAAACATCGGGTAATAATTGACCAGATTTTGGTTCCCCGATACGTTTTCATCCATGGCGCTTTGGGCCTGGGAAATTTGATCTTCGGCGGAATCGGCGTTTTCATCGGCCGTGGCGCGGCGTTGGCGAATCACATTATTGACGTCGGCCGCCCCCATAATGCGAAATCCGTTCATACAGATCATTTCTGTCTGGATCGTCAAAACCGCGTTGAAAAAGTCTTCGTCCAGATAATCCGGCGACATTTTGAACGACAACAACGCCGCATAGGATTGCACACCGCCACTGCTGTATCGTACGGTGCCATCGGATAAAAATTCCACATCATCCACCGTGACCATATCGGCCATGTCGGCCCCGGCGCGCGCGGGGTGGGGTTTGGTAATCGGGGATAAAACCCGCCCGAAAAAGGTCGCCATATTGCGCGGCGCATCGTTTTTCAACACGCGCACCCCATACGGCGCCAAGACGGATTCGATATAGTTGCCATACTGATCCAATTTATCGCGCGCGCCGGTTCCCCCCACCGTCAGAACAATATAATAATTGTTTAAAAAGATACGCAGACCCTGGGACCGCCATTGGTTATAAATCTTTTGTAAAACCGGCTGATCAAATTCATAATCCGTGGTTTCATCGGCGGCGTCCCGCGTCACAAAGAACCGAAATGTCACATTCGGATCCCGAATTTGATTAAACAGGGCCGTCCGCAGATCCAAAAACTTTTCCCGGGCGCCCGCGTCCTGCATACTGGTCTGAACACCATGCACGTGATAGACCCGGACATACGATCCATCGGTCAATTCCAACGAATTGTTATCCAAAACCCGCTTGAACGGTAAATATTGGGCATAGCGTTTATACCCGAATTTCGGAAAAATCCACCGCGTGATGGTCGGGATATAAAACGACAAAACCACAAAGACAAAAACCACCACCATGGCCATCACCACCAGCGTGATCGGAAATCCCCCACCTGCAAAATAATTAAAAAATTCATTCATCTTTTATGCCGCCAGTCTTTTTGGTATTCGCAACCGCATGAGTTTCATTTTTGCCGCGATAATCTGTCCCAATTGGGGTTCATGTTTGGAAAACATGGCCAGAATACAATGCACCACAATCACCGATATCAGAAAAATCAAGGGATCAATCGATATGTTCCCGGAACTGACCAACAGGGACGTGATAAAAACCCCCACAAAAATCAAAAATTGGATCACAAAGTTTAACACGGCCAGGCTGTACGGCACATAAAATATGCGCGATGGATTTGCCAAAGCCTTTAAAACCTGCTGTTTCACGGTTCATTCTCTCCTGTTGATAAATTATAACAATTTCAACATTTTTCAACAAGCACAAAAAGCATCCCGGCTTTTTTGTTCAAAGCGTTTAAAACCGCCCCCGTTTTCAACGGTTGATTATGGCCGGCCTTTTTTCAACAATTTAAAAAATACACCCGGAAAACCGGCATTTTTTTGTTGAAAACCTGTGGATAAAAAATAAAAAACCGTTTTCAACAAAATCAACAGCCCCAACAACAAAAACAATAAAATATAATAATCATTTGATTTTTTGGAAAATGCGTTTATAATGGCCACGCAATAAAGGATTTTGATATGAAGTTTTTAAGTTCTTTAAAGGCTTGGAAGAAACGCGGGAATGTGAAACAGATTCGCCGTGGCAAGCAAGTCATCTTGATCGATCCGGATAATCCGAAGTTCAAGGCGAAGCAAGGCTTTCGCAAGAAATAAGTTCTGTTTGGATGGGCTTATTGAAAAGATGCGACCGATTTTTCGGTCGTGTTTTTTTATTTATTTTTCGGGATAATGGGGCGCGAAATCGTCGGCAAAGGCTTGGCGCAGGACGTCGTTGATTTCGGCGGTGGATAATCCGGCGGTGCGTAAATATTGAATCTGGGGGGCGCGCGGGTGATATAAACTGGCTGCGTGGTCGGCTTTGGCCGGGGCACTTTGGATCCGCTGGGCCGGGCGACATTCGATTTGGGCGCTGTCTGCGGCCAGGGCATGGAATGAAATATCAGACGCGCAATCGGGGCAATCCGGTTCAATGATGGCGGTGCCGGATAATTTCGATTGGGTGTTGGGACCGGCAATCAATTTTGTCTGAACAAAAATCGTGGTGTTGGGGGCGCCGTGGGTGGCGGCGACGTCGATGGTGCCGCTTGCCTCATTTTCCCATAAAACGCCGCCGTGAATTTCAGAATTTTTCCCGGTGTTTTTGATCAAAATGTTCAAAAAGGCCGGCTTTTTATTTTTTATTTTGACGGTTAAAAAAACGCGTTGATCCGGAAACGGGATATTGATTTTTAAACTTTTCGGGCCGGCAATTTCCCCTACGTAAATGATGTGAATGGGTAAATCAAACGCCGCCTGAATATCGGGGGCGGGCAATGTCGACAATTCGGGACAAAAGGCCCCGTTACGGTACACGATTGTTTCCGCGCGAAAGGTTTTTATGTTGAATTCGTTCCACAGGTATGACATATTATTCGCATTATAAAGGAAAATATTATGGGATTCAATTGTGGAATTGTGGGCCTGCCGAATGTGGGAAAATCGACATTGTTTAACGCCTTGACGCAAAGTGCGGCGGCGGATGCGCAAAACTATCCGTTTTGTACGATCGAACCGAATACGGGGCGCGTGGTGGTGCCGGACGCGACGTTGCATAACTTGGCGCGCGTGGCCGGATCGCAAAAGATTATTCCGACGCAATTGGAAATTGTGGATATCGCAGGATTGGTCAAGGGCGCGTCCGCGGGCGAAGGGCTGGGGAACAAATTCCTGGGCAATATTTTGGCGACCGATGCGATTATTCATGTGGTGCGGTGCTTTGAAAACGATGACATTGTGCATGTGAACGGCCGGATTGATCCGTTGGCGGATATTGATACGATTGAAACAGAATTGATGTTGGCGGATATGGAAAGCCTGGATAAACAGATTAAAAATCTGGAAAAAAAGGCGCGCGGATTGGATAAGATGGCGGCGAAACAGTTGGCGGATGCTATCCGTTTGCGTGACGGATTGGCGGCGGGCACACCGGCACGCGCACAGGATGTGGATGCGTCGCCCTTTAACCTGTTGACGGCCAAGCCCGTGATTTATGTCTGTAATGTCGAAGAATCGGCCGCCGCGACCGGCAATTCGTATTCCGACGCCGTGCGCGAAAAATTTGGCGCCGTGGCGCCCGTTTTGGTCATTTCGTCCCAGATTGAAATGGAAATTTCACAGATTGTGGATATGGACGAACGCAAAATGTTTTTGGCGGAATTGGGCCTGACGGAATCCGGCCTGGACCAGGTTATTCGGACCGGGTATGCCATATTGGGCCTGCAAACATTTTATACCATTGGCCCCAAGGAAGCCCATGCCTGGACGATTACAAAGGGTATGACGGCGCCCCAGGCCGCCGGGAAAATCCATACGGATTTTGAGAAAGGCTTTATCCGTGCGGAAATCATATCGCCCGCGGATTACATTGCGCTGGGGGGCGAAGTGGCCGTCAAAGATGCCGGTAAAATGCGCCTGGTCGGCCGCGATTATGTGATGATCGACGGCGACATCTGCCATTTCTTGTTCAATAATTAAAACACCGGCCTTTGCCGGTGTTTTTTAGGGATTCTGATGAAATCTGGGGGATACGTTTATATAATGGCCAGTGGCCCGATGGGAACCCTGTATGTTGGGTCAACATCTGATTTAGTGGGACGTGTGTGGCAACATAAACACAAAGAAATCCCGGGATTTAGCGCAGAGCATGGAACCCATACATTGGTTTATTTTGAATGGCATGATTCATTAAAAGAAATGGTTTTGCGGGAACGGCAAATAAAAAAATGGAATCGTGCATGGAAATTACGATTGATTATACGAACAAACCCACAATGGCGTGATTTGTATAATGATGTCTTGGTGGGGGCTGGGTACAGTCCTGTGCAAGGATAATCAGGAACATAGTGGATCCCCGCCTGCGCGGGGATGACGACTTAAATTTTAATTTTAATATTTTTATATTTATAACCAATAATTCTCTTATACCGTCATCCCCGCGTAGGTGGGGATCCATTATGATCGACAGACGTTAAATTTATGGATCCTTATAGCCCCCCCAGGAATTATTTGCAAACGCGGAAAGAATCCGATATAATGGCAACGCACCGGGTGATGACCGGTGCGGGGTGTAGTAGCCTTTTGTATCTAAAATTTCCAACATTGGTTGGAGGCCCGTGATATATATGAATAAACGGGACTATTGATACAGTAGTTACTACCCTCCAACCGTCTTTCATCAAGACGGTGTTTTTTCATAAAAACCACAGGAGGAGAGAAAATGCAAAAACCCAAAACCATTGATGCCACCACCGGGCGGGTGGGATGTGCCCTGCGGGTGGCGCGGACGGCCAACCACATGTCCGCCGAGGAGGCCAGTCGCCTGCTATACATTATGCCAGACGAACTGATTCAATACGAACGCGGTCTGGTCAAGATTCCGCAAGACATCTTGGAGCATTTGCTGATGATGGGGTATCGGATGATACACTTTCTAACATTGGAAAAGCGGTATCGTTTTCAACGCCGGATTTATCACAAGATCAAAGATATTGTGACCGAGGTACCGTAAAAAAACACCGGCATTTGCCGGTGTTTTTTCATTTCCATTTTTCCAAATACCATTCGACGGTTTTGACGATGCCGGTGTCGAACGTTTCGTCCGCCCGCCATCCGAGTTCATTTTCCAATTTCGTCGCATCAATGGCATAGCGGAAATCATGGCCCGCCCGATCGGCGACAAATTCAATCTGGCTTTCGTACGATGCGCCATCCGCCCGCGGCCGCCGTTCATCCAAAATTTTGCAAATGGTTTTAACGATCGTGATATTGTTGCGTTCGTTGCGGCCGCCGATGTTATAGGTGTCGCCACTGCGACCCCGATGATAAATCAAATCGATGGCCTTGCAGTGATCCAGCACATACAGCCAATCGCGCACGTTTTCCCCGCGGCCATAAATAGGCAACGGTTTGCCGTTCAACGCCATATCAATCACATGCGGAATCAGTTTTTCATGATGCTGTTTCGGGCCATAATTATTGGAACAATTGGACGTTGTCACATTCATCCCAAACGTATGGTGATACGCCCGCACCAGGAAATCGGACGAGGCCTTGGACGCGCTGTACGGGCTGTTGGGGGCGTAGGGCGTTGTTTCGGTGAACATGCCTGTTTCGCCCAGGGCCCCATAGACTTCGTCGGTTGAAATATGATGGAACCGGCAATTTTCATAGCCGGGTTTTACCACGCCGGGCGCCGACATCCAATGGTTTCGCGCCGCATCCAACAGATTAAACGTCCCCACGATATTGGTGTTGATAAAGGCACGCGGGCCCTTGATCGAATTATCTACGTGGCTTTCGGCGGCAAAGTGAATGACGCCGCGGATATCGCGTTCGGCAAACAAACGGTTGATGAAATCCGCATCGCAAATATCGCCCTGGATAAATTCATAGTTCGGCATATCCGCACATTCGGCCAAATTATCCAGATTTCCCGCGTATGTCAATTTATCCAAATTGATGACGTGGTATTCGGGATGCGCCGCGCAAAAATACGGCACAAAGTTCGATCCGATAAAGCCGGCGCCGCCGGTAACTAAAATTGTTTCAGACATTGTTCTAAACTCCGTTTCCAATGGGGGATATCAATCCCGAATGTTTTCTTGATCTTGTTTTTATCCAAAATGCTGTACGCGGGGCGCGCGGCCGGCGTCGGGTATTCCGATGTCATAATGGGCCGCACCTGGCATCCCAGGTTGGATAATTCCATAATGGCCGTTGCGAAATCGTACCATGACGCGACGCCTTCGTCGGTAAAGTGGTAAATCCCGCTGTTTTGTGCGTTCATTTGCGGGATGATTTGAACAATCGCCGCCGCCAAATCCGCGGCCCAGGTCGGGGTGCCGATCTGGTCACAGACGACGCCCAGGGATTCTTTTTCGGCGCCGAGTTTGCGCATCGTTTTCACAAAATTATTGCCATACGCCGAATACAGCCATGCCGTGCGGATCACCACCGCGCATTTGGCGTTGTCCAAAACGGCGATTTCACCCGCCCGCTTGGTCCGGCCATAAACCGACACCGGGTTTGTTTCATCGTCCGGCGTGTACGGCGTGTGCGCCGTTCCGTCAAAAACGTAATCGGTCGAAATATGAATCATCTTGCCCGCGCTTGCGGCCAGATTCCGCGGGCCGTCCACATTGATTTTTTCGGCCAAATCTGCATCACCTTCGGCGCGGTCCACCGCGGTGTACGCCGCGCAATTGATGACCAAATCAATATTATGATCGCGCACGAACTGTTCAACGGCCGCCGCGTCTGTGATATCCAATTCATCGCGATCGGTAAAAATCGCGTCCGGTATCAGGCGACGCAGTTCCGTCCCCAATTGCCCATTACATCCCGTAACCAGGTACATCTTTTAACCCCTTGGCTGCTCTATCTTTTTCTGACGTGATAATTTTATCAGCCGGCACGCGCCAATCGATGCCGATTTCCGGATCGTCAAAGCGAATGCCAAATTCAGACCCCGGCGCGTACAGGTTATCGCACTTGTACGCGAAAATCGCCGTTTCCGACAACACCGAAAACCCGTGCAGGAATCCGCGCGGGATAAACAGTTGCCGGTTATTTTCCGCCGACAATTCCACCGCCACATGTTTGCCGAATGTGGGTGAACCCGGGCGCACATCCACCGCGACGTCCAGCACCGTGCCATGTAATACGCGGACCAATTTCGCCTGGGCATGTTCACCCAATTGACAATGCAGGCCGCGGACCACGCCGTATGACGATTTGGACTGATTATCCTGGACAAACACGTTGGGGATGCCGTTTTGGGCAAATTCCGCCGCGTTATAACTTTCAAAGAAATACCCGCGGGCGTCCGCAAAAACGCGCGGTTCAACGATAATGACCCCGTCGATGTCGGTTTTAATAAAGTTCATGTTTTTCCTCGTACACTTTTTGTAAATAATCCCGGTATTTGCCGGCCTTTAAGCCATCAATCAGGCCGCGCATTTGCGCGTCATCGATGAATCCCTGTTTATAGGCGATTTCTTCGATACAGGCGATTTTCAGGCCCTGGCGTGCCTCGATAATCTGAACAAACTGGCCTGATTCCATTAAACTGTCCGGCGTCCCGGCGTCCAGCCACGCGTTCCCGCGGCGCATCGGAACCACCGACATCCGATTTTCCGCCAGATACAGGTTGTTCAAATCTGTGATTTCCAATTCCCCACGGGCCGATGGCTTTAATGTTTTGGCCCGCGCCACCACGTCCGACGGGTAAAAATACAGTCCCACCGACGCATAGTTCGATTTCGGGTGCGCCGGTTTTTCTTCGATGGATACCGCGCGCAGGTTTTCGTCAAATTCCACCACGCCAAAGCGTTCCGGATCCGACACGTGATAGGCAAAGATGGTGGCGTTTTTGCCGGCATTTTTGGCAACTTCGGCCTGGAACATCGGCATTTGGCCCCCCATGTAAAAGATATTGTCCCCCAAAATCAGGCACACATCGTCATCGCCGATAAAATCCGCCCCGATGGTGAACGCCTGGGCAATGCCCTTGGGTTCGGGTTGGATGGCATATTGCAACCGAATCCCGATTTGGGACCCGTCGCCCAGCAACTTTTCAATATTGGGCGTGTCGGTCGGCGTTGAAATGATTAAAATATCGCGAATCCCAAACGTCATCAGCGTGGACAGCGGATAATAAATCATCGGCTTGTCATAGACGGGTAACAATTGCTTGGATGTGATCCTGGTCAAGGGATACAGGCGCGTCCCACTGCCCCCCGCCAACAAAATACCTTTCATGGATAACCTCTTTTATTTCGTTGGTCGGATTTTAGTCATTGAATTGGGAAAAATCAAGGCCAGAATCCGTCCTGTTCCAACGCCAACAGTTTTTCTTTGCGGTTGACGCCGCCCGCGTATCCGGTGATGGCCCCGCGCACGCCCACCACCCGATGACACGGGATGATGATGGATATGGGATTGCGCCCGACGGCCGCGCCCACGGCCCGCGGATGGGCCCCAATGCGCGCGGCGATGGCGCCGTATGTGGTGGTTTGACCGTGGGGAATATCGCGCAGGGCCGCCCAAACGCGTTTTTGAAATGGGGTGCCTGTGGGGTCGGTCGGAATCCTATGCGGTGATGGATTTTTTCCCAGAAAATAAGCATCCAGAAACGCACGCACATCATCAAAAAGGGGTAAATCATCCCGCCGCACCGGGGCAGGGGACAGGCCCGCGGCAAAATACCGCTGCCCATCAAACCATAATCCCACCAGGGCGTTCGCGCGCGCCGCCAACAAAATATCCCCCAGGGGTGATGCATATCGCGTGGTGTAAATCATGATGGGATGATATATTGTTCAAATTCACGCAGACTGTGGACACACGGGACGTGGGCCAGATCCATCGGCGATGGGGTTGCAAAACGGACCAAGCGGCGCACCACGGGCAGGCCGATTTTCACCGCGTCGCGCACCATATCAATCCGATCATCAATAAAAACGGTACGCTGTTTATCCAAAGAATATTTTTTCAACAAAGCCACCAGGTATTGTTCCTTGGGCACATTATACGGCGCATGTTCAAAGGTGATTTTGCCGTCAAATAATTCCCGGATCATTTGTCCTTTCTGGTCCGGGTGGCTGGTGCCACTGAGACAAAATAATTTGATTTTGTGTTTATACAAATTATGGATCAATTCCCGGGCATAGGGATACAAAACACGCCGGGTCAGATAGTATTCATAATCGGGGATGCCGGTTTTCAAAATGCCACCACTGGGATAGCGGGGCTGAATCTGTGGCAAATCATCGTACCTCAGATTCCGGTACGCCGGCGTATGCGTGCGGTGATAGTTGAAAAACGTCCGCAACGTGTTGACCAGAACCCCATCGATATCAAAAATCACGGCATCAAATTTCTTCATAACATCAGGCAAAATACAGCATACGTTGAACACGTGTTTGGATGGCCGATTCCCGTATGGATTCCAAATGGGGCGCCCCCAGATTGCGCATCCCGTTAAACGTATCGCGCAGGCACAAGGCTTTGATGCGGTCTATGTCTATCCTGATGCCGGATATTTTTTCATAGGCCCATAACATTTTTTCCAGAAATGTGGGATATTTCGGATTGTAAAAGTATTTAAATTCTGCGGCGCGTTCACTGATGTTCGCGTTTACAAAATCAAAGACGCCGCACAATCTGTGATGATCATCAATCACCGTATTCGTCCCCTTAAAGTCATTGTGACAGACGCAATAATCCGTACCGGGGGGCAAATCGACCACATCCAGATATTTATCATAAATGGCGTCAAATGTATCTTTGGGGATTCTGTCGCCCAGGATACCTAAGATAACATCTTTGGGCACCGGGTCCACCGGTGTCGGGCCAATTTTTGTTTCAACGATGACCCGTTTGGCCAGATCAAAGTTCACAGAATGCACCTGGTATAAAAACGCGGCACAATCAGATGCCAAAACATCCTGGGTTGGCGCCGGCAAAGATTCAAATTCGGCAAGCCCCCAATATTTGCCGGGCAGACATTCGTGTTCCACATAGCAAAACGGGCCATCGGTCACCATACGGGGCGCCGGGATCGGTGTGTCCGTGAACGGGCGTAAAAGATCCAATATCCTGATTTCGCGTTCGTACCTTTTCAGAACGCTTTCTTTCTTGGGGAAACGCAGGATCTTCCGATCAACCAAAAACGCCAGACTGGTCCAGCCTTCGCCAAAAAAAGAGATATCGGCATCGGGAAACCGGTCTTTTAGAAAATTCAAGAGGGTGTCTTTGTTTAATTCCAACATAGATTCCGTGGGGTTCATGTGTGAATTATATCATATCTTGGGGGACAAGGTATGATTTTTTATAAAAATATACTTGACAAATAATATTTTATGTATTATATTTTAGGCAAAGATCAACAAGGAGATTATAAGATGATCAATCAAGATGCCTTTTCGGGGGATATGGAACGCGCCGCGTTGGCGGTGGATTATTATGCGGTACTGGGGATTGCGAAAGATGCCAGTGCGGACGACATGAAAAAAGCCTATAAAAAGAAGGCGCTGGAATTACATCCTGATAAAAACCCAAATAATCCGGATGTCGCCGAACAATTTAAATTGGTTGCGGTGGCCTATGGGGTTTTATCGAATCCGGAACGCAAGAATCAGTATGATCGTTTACGTCATAAAACATCAATGGGGACAGAACAATGGGCGCAACATCACGAACCGGCACCGTTCACAGATGAAGTTTGGCGTGATTTTTGGAACTATGTCCGACGAGAAAATCAAAGAGCCCAGAAAGAATGGCAAGAAAACCTGAAAAGATGGGCAGAAGAAGACAAGAAGCACAAAAAAGACCTGCTAAACACTTTTATGTACATGAACATGCGTCAAAGATAAAAATGGGCGATCACCGCCCATTTTTTGTTGCCCGTGGGCGGGGTGTGATTTCCCCGCGCCGTTAATGCCGGCGTTGCGCAATTGCCGGTATGATTTTTCCGGTTGGCCCAACCGCCGCTGGGTCACGAAAAAGACCGAATGATTTTTATTGTTCATCAATTGGTTTATTATCACCGGATATTGGGCCGAAATCAGCAGCATGGTGTACAAAATATCCATCGTAAACAGGGTCAACAGACGTTCCGTCACGTTGGGTGGATAACATTTATCAATATCCCAATGGGTTGGGGCGCGATAGGGCACATTAAATTACGCATTCGCCATTTTATACAGGGGCTCGATATCGAAAATCACACTGTCTAAATCAAACGAAATCCGCATATATTGTCCTTTTATCGGCTATGGGGTTTTAAAATATCCCATACCTCTGGAAATTCTGTGACGTCAGAGGCACTAAAATGATTGCGATTGGTAAATTTATGGACGTGCATGCCGGGCCACAATTTTTCCAATTTTTCGCACCCCTTTATAATCCAATCGCCATAATGGTCATCAGTGGAATAGAATAAATCTATCCGGCCAACGCGGTTTGGAATTGTGGCATCCGGTTCAAATTTGTTAAAATATTCTGTAAATTGATGGGTTGGGTCAATAAACGGTGCCACCAGAACCAAATGGGAAATTTTAATTTTTGGATGGTCGGTCAGATACTTAATCAACATGCCACCACCACATGAATGACCAATTAAAATCGTCTTGTCATCAATAGGCATGCGGTTCATTAGGTCTGTATCGGTGGCATAATTACGCGCCGGCAACCAAGAATTTGTGAATGATGGACACTGGGTCGGAATGCCGGATAATATCAATTTTTGTTGCAACCACGGATACCAAATAGCAGCGCACATCGGTATCGTCATTTTATCAAAGTTTTCTTTACTCTTTATCCCGTGACAAATAATCGCATTCATTTTATAGGTCCTTTTGAGTTGATAAAATTTATTGTAGTACAATAATTATAAAAAGCAAGCCGACAGGGGGCAAAATACTTGACAAATATATATTTACGTGTTCTAGTAACAAAAAATAAAGATTACAAAAGGAAATGTTATGGCTTCTGGTTGCTACTCGCGCTTAAATGTTCCATCATTTTTAGAAGAAAGGGAAGAGGAATATTTCCCGGACATTTGGTGGGATAGATCCCCGGCCAATGACACCAAGACGAATGACCCGATAATTGAAACGGATTGGAAACATAAGCCGTCGGATGAAGAAAAGACGATTTATTTGGCATCACCAATCCCGGAAAATGTGTCTTGGGATGTTGCGGCTTCATGTACAAAATTAAACGGCAATTTCATAAAGCATATCTTTGGGGGGTATGCCGCGTGCCTGTATGTCTATGACATAGAAAAAGGATCTGTTGTTCATCGCGCATCGCCCAGTGAGTTGCAGAAGCGTATCATAATAGGTGGATATTGGCGTGAATTCGTACTGGAAAGAAAACAATTGTTTGAAAATCAGTTCTCGGATATTGATTTTGTTGCCCTTGCCATGATGCGGGTCACGGGATCCAGAGATTTTTACGACAATTATGGGGCGCACTGGGTAAATGCCGAACAAGAATTAATCATAGAACCAAAAATCAAGACGCCGACGATAGATATACACACGTCACAGATTTTGAATAATTATCAATTAAATAATTTTATCATCAGAAATAAAACCACGGGGAAATTGGAATTATTTTCAGAACCGGGATTGTGGTGGATGTCTGAACATGGAAATACTTCGTCCATCGTATCATGGTTTTACAGTGTATTTCGTGGTATGTTTAGCGATGGGGGCAAATGCGTCTTTGCCGGACGATGCCGTTAAATGAAATCCCACCCCGGGTGGGGTGGGTATGGTTGAATTGTTATGCGGATATATCTTCTACCATTTGGTACAGTTCTTTAAATCTGTATATAGATGGACTTTGACCACTTCCGTGTTCTTCAACTTCTATGACACCTTTATCTTCCAGACTTTTTAATAAAGAACGAGCCGTACTGGCGTTAATTCCAGTTTTATCTATAAAATCTGTGGTCTTAAACTTAATTTGCTTAAATAAAAAATTTAAGATGGGTATACAAAATTGTGTTTTTAAACTCGATATTTGGTCTTCTGTTCTTTTTCGAATGTCTTTTAGTTGTCTAAGCATATTTGTTAAAACAACAGTTTGTTGTTCTATTGCACCGATAAAGAAATTTATCCATGTATCCCAATCATTATCTTTGGATATTTGTTCCAATGCAGATATATATTGTGTTCGATTTACGGAAAAATAATAACTTATATAAAAATAGGGCGTTGATAATAAGTTATATTTTTTTAATAAAATTGGAATAAGAATGCGACCAACGCGACCATTCCCGTCTTCAAACGGATGTATGAGTTCAAAATAAGCATGAATGATAGCTACTTTGATTAGTGGATCATCGGAATATTCAGAATTAATAAAATGTAATAAATTATCCATATATTCTTCTGTATGCAGATAGGACACAGGTGTATAAGTTATTTGACCGTCGTATTTATTTCCAATATAATTTTGTTTTTCTTTATATTTCCCTTTTAATTTATCACCACCACGGGAATTATTTAATATGATTGCTTGGATATTCTTGATCAACCTGCTGGTAAGTTCAAAATGATTATCTTCTGCTTCTTGGATACAATATCCGAGAGCGTCTTTATAATTTTCAATTTCTGTTGCATCTTTTTCAAGGCGGTCCGAAAGGTTTTTCCCAACTTTATAATTTAATATATCTGTGATAGTGGCAATTGTTCCTTCTAATCGGGAAGACATAACAGATTCTTGATAAAAAAGGATACTGGTTAAAACATCTGGATATGGTATAAATTCAACCATTCCATCATATTTGGCTAATTTTAAAAGAGCGGTTTGTGTATTTACCCCA
>JAAVBR010000010.1 GCA_014802705.1 bacterium
CATAGTGGGAAAAGAAAAAAATCCCAGATTTCTGGGAAAAACAAAAAAGAAAAAATGCCTAATCCAAAGGTTCGTTTGGATTAGGCATAGTGAAATTCGCCTCTACGCCACGGATTATAACCGATTGCGCGTGTTTGTGCAACATGTTTTCCGACACCCGGCCCTGGGTGGGGAATTTATTTGCGTCCTGAAAAAAATCCCGCCGTTTGGCGGGATTTTTTATTTCTTGATAATGTCGACGACGGTGACCTTGAACACGACGTCTTTGCCCGCCAATTCGGGGACGTATTGCGTCGGGAATGTGATGTTGACGTCGCGGGTTTCACCCGCCTTGGCACCGATCAATTGTTCTTCGAATCCGGGGACGAACGTGCCACTGCCCAATTTCAGGGGGAATCCCGCCGCGGTGCCGCCGGCGAATTGTTCGCCGTTTAAAAATCCGGCAAAGTCAATCACGACCGTGTCGCCGTTCTGGGCCGTGCGGTCGCATGCCGTCAATGTCAACGCCCCGCAAATACCAAAGATAGACATCCATTTTTTCATTTTATTTTCCCCCTTTTTATCGATCGCGATAGACGCAACGGAATCCGTATTCGCGCATGGTGGCGCCTTCGGCCTCAATCCTGTAATCAAAATAGGGGGTTGGGCGCATCACGTCAAACGACGGATTGTCATAGACCATCACAATGCTGTCTGCGTTACGGCCACAGACGCGTTTCATTTCATAGTCCGCCACCTTGGACAAAATGGTGCGGGCATCGCCGTCGATATCCATGCCGTCGGCGTTCTGCATCAGGCGCAGGCGCATTTCGCGCAGGTCGGTATTGCCCAACAAAATCTGGACCCGGACCATGGCGCCCCGATATTCTTGCCACCGGGTTTCCATGCGGGCGGTGTTCCAACGATTGCTGTTGTGTTCTTTGTCCGCGGCGGTTTTGGGTTTATAGGAATCAATGTTGGCGTATTGGTTGTCCGATTGCATAAAACCACTGGTCCGTTCGTTATACAGGGGCGCGTCCACGCCGCCCTGGGCAAAATCGTCCGTGTTGTACGGCATATCGTCGTCCGCGACGCATCCCCCCAACACCAAGACAGAACACAAAATTCCACAGATTGTTTTTAATTTCATCGGTTGGCCTTTTTCTCTTTTATGCAATTGTAACAAATAAAGCGTTTTGATTCAAGTTGCGATTTGTGATAAAATAAGGGATATGACAAATGTCGTCTTGGAATCTTTGTTAAAACCGTTGGCGGATTTTTATACACCGTCTTTTGTAGAGGAAATCGCCATCAATCACGCCGGCCAGGTGTGGATGCGCCTGCATGGGGCGCGCGTGCCGTGGGTGTCGTATGATGCGCCGAATTTATCCCGGCAATACTTGGTGGATTTGATTCATACGGTGGCCAATATTTATGATCGGCCCTTTGATCCGACGCATGGGGTGCCGGTGGTCTATGCGACGTTGCCCGGCAATCATCGGTTCAGTGCCATCGCCGGGCCCAATGTACAATATGACGAACGGGATATGACCGGGGGCGTGGCGTTAAATATTCGCGGCGGCGGCGCGGTGGAAACCAGTTTTGAAAACTATCACCTGCGCCAGGGTGAACAATTGTTGCGGGTCAAGACCCGCCGGGTCCAGCGGCCCGATGATCCGTATGAACGGTTGATGGCCGCCATCAATGACGGCAGTCCGATTTTAATCAGCGGCGCCACCGCCACCGGCAAGACAACGTTCTTGAACCACATGTTGACGTTGATTGATCAAAACAGCCGCGTCATCACGGTCGAAGATGCGCGCGAAATTCGTGTGCCCCAGGAAAATCGTGTGCACTTTGTGTTGTCGCGCACGGAACAGAATAATGATTTTAATTATGCGCGCCTGTTGGATTTGGTGGTGCGTATGACGCCCGATGTGATTATCGGGGGGGAAATTTCCACCGACAATGCGTCTGTGTTGTGGGAAATGCTGGGGACGGGGCATGATCATTTTTATACCACCATTCATGCCGAAAGTGCGGATGCGGCGTACGCCGCCTTTGCCGATCGGATTTTGCATACCCAGCCTGCGTATAACCGCACGGATTTAATTGCGGAAATGCGCAAAAAAATTCGGGTGGTGCAATTGTCGCGTGACGGGGCCCTGCGCGCCGTGACCGAGGTGGTATAAACAGCCGCATTTTATAAAAAAACGCCCGTCGGATGACGGGCATTTTTTTGGGTGTCGAAACCTTTATTTTTCGATCAGTTTCCCCATCGCCACGGCGGTGTCGCCCATGCGGTTCGAAAAACCCCATTCGTTGTCGTACCATGCCGTGACATGCACCAGGCGATCGCCCAAGACCTTGGTCTGGGACGCGTCAAAGATCGAACTGTGTGCGTCACCGGTAAAGTCGATGGACACCAACGGTTTGTCGTTATAGCCGAATGTTTTGGATTCGGCGGCGCGCATGGCGGCATTGATTTCATCCACCGTCGCATCGCGTTCCAAATTCACGACCAATTCCACGACCGACACGTCGGGCGTCGGGACACGCATCGCCATGCCGTCCAATTTCCCTGCCAAACGCGGCAAGACCAGGCCGATGGCCTTGGCGGCGCCGGTGCTGGTCGGGATCATGGACAGGGCCGCCGCGCGGGCACGACGAAAGTCTTTGTGGTTTTTATCCAACAACTGTTGATCGCCGGTATAGGCATGCACCGTGGTCATCCAACCGTTTTTAACGCCAAAGGTGTTGTCCAAAACCGCCGCCACCGGCGCCAGGCAGTTTGTCGTGCACGACGCGTTTGACACGATCAGGTCGGTCGGTTTCAGGGTGTCTTGGTTCACGCCATAGACGATTGTGGCATCGGCGCCGTCCGACGGGGCGGACACCAGCACGCGTTTGGCCCCGGCGTCCAAATGCACACGGGCCTTGGCCGCGGATGTGAACAGCCCCGTGCATTCCATCACGACGTCCACATTCATTTCGCCCCAGGGCAATTCGGCCGGGTCGCGCATGGCCAGGCATTTAATCCGCTGATTCCCGACGACGATATAATCCCCGTCCACGGTCACGTCCATCGGCAATTTGCCGTGCACGGAATCGTATTCCAACAAATACGCATTTTGTTCCACCGGCGCCAAATCATTGACCGCCACAAATTCGATGTCATCGCGTCCCGATTCCAGCGCCGCGCGCAGAACCAGGCGGCCGATACGACCAAAGCCATTGATGGCAACTCTTACTTTTGTCATTTTCCTTTCCTTTGCTGTTTTGTTTTTCATAAGGCTTTCCCTATCTTGCCCCAAAAAAGATAAGAATACAATTGAATTTTGCACAGGCCCCCTTTATAATTTGGGGGATATGAATTATACGTCTGTGATCATTGCCGGGCCCACCGCATCGGGCAAATCGGATTTTGCCCATCGTTTGGCCGGGCGGATTCAGGGCACCATCATCAATTGCGACAGTGTCCAAATTTACCGCCATATTGAAAATATTTCGGCGAGTCCCGGGGCCGGCCGACCCGTGGGGGCGGCGATTGACGGCGTGCCGTATCGGCTGTTTTCTGTTTTGTCCCTGGATGAACAAATCGGGGTGGCAGATTATTTGCGGCGCGCGACCGATGAATATCGGGCGGCAATCGCCGCGGGACGTCGGCCGATTTTTGTCGGTGGCACGGGTTTTTATATTGACGCCATTGTGCGCGGGCTGTCCCCCATGCCGGACATCACGCCGGATGTGCGGCGTCGGGCGCGTGCGCTGGTGCATGATGATGTGGCGTCGGCGCGGCGTCTGTTGGGGGATGGGGCGCCGCGCGATCCCCAGCGTATGGCCCGCGCGGTTGAGGTGTTATTACAGACCGGCAAACCCATCGCGGCATGGCAATCGGCGCCGCGCGTCGGGGGGATTCGACCGACGCCACTGCGGGTCTTGATCAATCCCGATCGGGATACGTTATGTGATCGCATTGTGGCCCGTATCCCCCAGATGATGGCGGGCGGCGCCATGGCCGAGGCCCAGCGGATTATCGACAACGGATGGGATGAAAACCGGGCGATTGGGGCGGTGCAATTGTGTCGGTATCTGCGCGGGGAAATCGATCAGGATACGGCCATTCAAAACTGGATCACGGCCACCCGTCAATATGCCAAGCGACAACGCACATGGTTCAAGACGCAATATGCGCCGGACATGGTTTTTGCGGACGGCGATGAAAAAAACATAGCCGCGGTGGCGGCCATGCTGAACGTTTAAGAAACGCAACGCGTCCGGGCTTTAATTGGTGCGGGCGTTGTCTTGTTTGGCCAACAGGCCCTGGATATAACCATAGCGATGATACAGGGCGTTTTCTAGTTTTTCGGTGGCCTTTTTCCGGGTCGGGGGATTGGGGGCCTGGATACAGAATTTGGCCAGATATTCCGCAATCATTTTGGCCAAGGCCAACAAAAATTGCGGGTTGGTGGCGTTGGACCGATCGCCCAACAGGCGGATAAACAACCGCGACTGAAAGACGGCATAGTTTTCAATATTCTGGGACCAGGTGATCTTGGTGCGCCAGGCATTTCCGAAATCAGCCACGCGGGCATAGGACGGCCCATATTGCCTCATGATTTTATCCTGGATAAAGGGTGTGTATTCCCGGGTAAAGACGCGCGCGGCGGCGGACGGTTTCTTGGTAAAATAGGTTGCTTTGGCCATAATTTAACCCCGTATGTTATTTATATCAGGGCTAATATAATACAAAACATTCAATTTGTCAATATTTATTTGGTCTTTTTGCGCGGGGCCTGTTTCAGGGTGTAATAGGTCCACATGGCCTCGGGCGCGATGTCGGTTTGGCGCATTTTGCGGCGCACGCGAAACAGGCCGGTGAATTCGTCTTTTAGGGACCGGAAACCCGCATATTCCCAATCAATAATGCCCACCACGTCCATGGTGTCGGGGTTGACGATAATATTGCTGCACATGTCGCCGTGGGTCATGCCATAATCGTCGCCCGCGTTTGGTTTGCGCATGTCCGATAATTGGGCCAGGTCGGCATTAAACAAACTAAAAATCACGCGGCCCAATTGGGCGCCGATTTTTTCGCGATGGGCGCGAATTTTTTTTAACGGCAAATCCACCAGGACGCGCCCTGGGATAAAGTCTGATTTATAAAACAGAAAGGGGCCCGCCTGGATCAAATCAATGTGTGGGACGCGCACCGGGACAATGGGCGCGATGGCATCGGTAATCCGCTTTTCCCGGGCAAAGCGTTCGTCGGAATTGTCGGTTTCGTAATGTTTGCGTACCTTGAACACGCATTGGTTGCGGTCAAAGATAAAGGCCAGACTGCCGCCGCCCTTGGCCAGGCGCATGTGTGGCCAATCCAAATCCGGGCATGTCGCCCGCAGGGCGGCGCGTTTGGCGCCATAATCAAATAATTTGTCGTGTTGAACCCAACGGCGCATCCCCCGTAACGGAATCAGGTGCGATAAAAAGTACAAGGTGTTAAAAAAAGTTTTCCACATCATTTTTTCCAATCGGTTGTTATAAATGGTATTGAAAAAAATGAAAAAAACAAGTACTTTGTCAGGTATGTTTCAGGCCGGTGATATTGTCAAAGTCCTTGTTCCCAACGTGATCAACGCGGGGTACGATTATCGTTTGGCCGCGCCCGCCGACCGCGGCATGGGGATTCATGTGACGGTGATGGGGCGCCGATATGTCGGCGTGATTGTCGGGCCGGGGGACAGCGGTTTGCCTCCCGATAAAATCAAGGCCGCGGGCGATGTGGTGGACTTTGCCCTGTCGGATGCCGATTTGCGCTGGATCCATAAAATGGCGGCGTGGACCATGATGGCGCCGGGCGGCGTGTTACGATTGATTTTGAATGTGCCCGATGCCTGGGCCCCGCCGCGCGTGGAAACATTGTATCAATTACAGCGCGACGCCATCGGGCGCATGACCGATACGCGCCAGGCGGTGGTGGATGCCTTTGCGTCCAATGAAAATGACGCCATGACCGTGTCCGACNTTCAAANTATTGCGCGCGTCGGGGCGGGNGTGGTGCGCACCATGATCAAGAATAATNTCTTGGTGCCGGNNGCCANCCGGGAAATTAAAAATCCCGCATCCGAAATCAAAACATATACCGATAACGGCAGTGTTCAATTAAACGCGGAACAATCCGCCGCCGCCGCCGCCATNGGCGCGGCGATTGAANATGGCGGTTTTTCCGTGCACTTGATCGATGGCGTCACGGGCAGTGGCAAGACCCAGGTGTATTTTGANGCGGTGTGGCGGGCCTATGCCGCGGGCAAATCCGTTTTGCTGATGATGCCNGAAATCGCNTTGACGACCCAGTTTATGGCCCGCTTTGCCGCGCGNTTTGGGGCGGCGCCCGTNGTGTGGCACAGTAATTTAACCGCCGCGCGGCGNCGNGATATTTGGCGCGGGGTGGCACGCGGGGACGTCCGCATTGTCGTCGGCACGCGCAGTGCNTTGTTCTTGCCCTGGCGGGATTTGGGGCTGATTGTGATTGACGAAGAACANGATGGATCGTACAAGCAGGAAGACATGGGCAATTACCANGCGCGCGACATGGCGATCCTGCGCGCGTCAATCGCNGGGTTNCCCGTNGTGNTGGCCAGTGCCACGCCCGCNGCCGAAACACTGGAAAACGTGGCGCGTGGGCGGTATCGGCATTTGCGGTTGACGGCGCGATTTGGCGGGGCCGCGATGCCGACGATTGAAACGATTGATATGCGTACCGTGCGGCCCGTGGATTATACGGTCATGGGCGCCGATGCCGATGGGGAACAGACGCGGCCNGGNATGNTGTCGCCCGGGTTGTGTGACGCGATGCGGGCTANCCTGGATGCGCACCAGCANNCATTGCTGTTTATCAACCGGCGCGGNTTNGCGCCNATTGTNCAATGCCGCAAATGCGGTTANGTNGCGACNTGTCCCGATTGCAGTGTCGGGATGACATATCACAAACGGNNGGGNAAATTGCTGTGCCACATGTGTGGGCGGACGGCCCCGTTGCCGGGGNNGTGTCCCGATTGNGGNGGGGCGATTTCCATGCGGGGNGCGGGCCTGGAACGAATCCAGGAAGAGGTGATTTCCAAATTCCCCGGCGTGCGGACGGCCCTGGTTTCCAGTGATACGATGATGTCGCGCATGGCGTTGGAACGCCTGGTCGGGCAAATGGAATCGGGGGANATTGATGTGGTNATCGGGACCCAGATTCTGGCCAAGGGNCATCATTTNCCGAATCTGACCCTGGTNGGGGTGGTGGATGCCGATATGGGATTGTTCGGGACGGATTTCCGCGCCGCCGAACACACGTTTCAACAGTTGTTTCAGGTGGCCGGNCGCGCCGGNCGNGGGGCGGCGGCCGGGCGGGNGTTGTTGCAAACCTATCAACCCGAACACCCGGTGATGACGGCAATCTGTGCGGGCGACCGGGATAATTTTATGGCGCGTGATATGGCGGCCCGCCGCGCGGCCCAAATGCCCCCNTATGGGCAATTGATCGCCCTGGTGNTNGANGGNCCACGTGAAGACATCNTGCAACGNTTNTGTGCGGATTTGGCGGCGGCCGCCCCCGCGTTACAGGGCGCCAAAATNATGGGNCCCATCGCGGCCCAGGTNTATCANATTCGCAATATGTTNCGGATGCGGTTNTTGATTGCCGGCGGGGCGGCGGCCAACCTGCANCCGGTGGTGGCGCATTGGCTGGCCAAGGTGCGGGTGCCGCATAACGTGCGCCTGAAAATNGATGTGAATCCCCAGAATTTTATGTAAGGNGCGCGGGCGCGGGANGTGNCGNGNGCGTTATTTTTGTTTTTGTCGGTTGCCGGTTTTTAATTGGGCCTGNNGCTGTTCAAATTCCAGATTGCGCCCCAGCCCCCGCAGGTGCGGGTATTTATCAAAAATGGGGTCGGTGTCCCACAGGCTGATGACGCTGCGGCCGACCTCGCGCTCCAACGCCAAGACGTCGTTCTTATTCCGCTCAAAAAAAGCATCGCCCAGCAGCACGTGCAAAATNGTTTCAAAATCGGCGGGGGTCGAAAACATNCGCGCCAGCCAGATGGCGGTCTGTTGCCGCATGTCCGATGATATGGCCAGCAGCCCCTGACGCCGCAACGCCCCCGTCAGGATCAACAGCCAATCGTGCAAATCCGGGGAAAAGCGCAACATATAATAACAAAAAACGGCACGGCGCAGACGTAACATGCCCCGACCATAACACAAAGGGCGTGCGGTGGCAAAAATAAATTTTATGAAAAAAAGGGCTTGCAATTATATTTGGAACAGGATAATATACGAACGCTCTGGGGTTGTAGCTCAGTTTGGTTAGAGCGTCTGCCTGTCACGCAGAAGGTCGCGGGTTCGAGCCCCGTCAATCCCGCCAGAGATTTAACGCACCGCACGGTGCGTTGATTTTTTTTCTGGCCTGTATTATGTCGGGGGGGCTGTCTGCTATACCACAGGGTTCGCCCAAAGGCAGACGGAGTCATTTTTGCTAAGTTATGATTTTTGAACTCCCCGACCGTCTTTTGTGGCGGTCTGCTTTTTTATCGTTGCGTACCCCTTTGCCACGTGGTATAATCGGGAACGAACCCAATCGGGAAAAGTTGGGTTCGGGGCTTTAGCTGGCCCATACATACACGCGCGCAGAGATTTCTTTGCGTTGATTTTTCCCTGACCTTTATAGGTCGGGGAGCCGTCTGCTATACCACAGGGTTCGCCCAAAGGCAGATGGAGTCATTCTCGTGTATTATGATTAGCTAACTCCCCGACCGTCTTTTGCGACGGTCTGCTTTTTTTCAATGGGGGAAAGATGCGGAACGTTTTTGTCTTTTTATGTGTGGGGTGTGTTGGGCTGGGCGCCTGTTCGGAAAGCGATACAGATTTATCACGTATGGATTTAAAAATATTTCAAGACAATAAGACCGGCGCGATGATTTTTAGCGGTCGCCCCACAAAAATAACCGACGGGGATACGATTGTGTTGGCGGGGGTCCTGAAAATCCGCATGGCCGGGATTGATGCGCCCGAAAGTCGCCAACGGTGCGTGGATGAAAACGGCGTTGAATATGCCTGTGGCAAAATGGCCACCCAACATTTACGCCAAATCATTGGCGCGGCGCGTGTGCAATGCCGGTTGCATGGGAACGACCGATATGGCCGATACATCATGACATGCCACAAGCCCGACGGCACCGACATTCATGAACAAATGGTGCGCGACGGATACGCGGTTGTGTCCACGTATGGGCCCGACACATATTTGGCCGCGGAAACCGCGGCGCGCGATAATAAACGCGGCCTGTGGCGTGGGGCGTTTGGACATCCGTACTGTTTCCGGCATCAGAAAACGTCAGGCGACATGTTTCGTGTCCTGTGCGCCGATAACAAATATTACAGGGGTTGGGACATTAAAAAAGACAAGGCATCAAAATAAAAAAATCCCCGCCATTCGGCGGGATTTTTTATTTACATACCACGACCATGGCGGTGCGCAGGACGCTGTCGCCGAACATGTATCCCGCCTGTAATTCCGACACGATCGTGTTCGGGGCGGGTTTCGGATCGCAATCGGCCGGGGCGTCGGTCACCTGGATCGCGTTATGAAATTGCGGGTTTAAAATCTGACCCACGGTTTCAATGCGGGTGATGCCCACCTGGGCCAGGGATGCGTCCATCGCGCGGGCCATGGCCTGGATCCCGGGGTCGTCCGGCGTGTGTGCGCACGCCGCCGTAATCGCGTCCACCATGGGCAGAAAATGATCCGCCACCGACATCGCACGCGTGCGCGCGGCCGATTCCATATCCAGGGATGCCCGCCGCCGCGTATTTTCCAATTCCGCCGCCAGGCGCAGGTATTTGTCGTTTAATTCGGCAACCTGGGCCGTTAAATCCGCGATGGTTTGGGTATCGTCGGGTGTCGGCGCCGCGGCCGGCGCATCGGTCGCCGGGGCGGCATCCGTCGCGTCCGGGGCCGGATCAATAGAGACTTCGTCGATTTTAATGTCTTGTTCTGCCATAGTTTTCAATCCGTTTGGGTTGTTTTGGGTTATAATAGCGTTATTTCACACTGGTTATTATAGGTATGAAATCGTCCGGTTTCAAGGATGCGCCCCCCACCAACACCCCGTCGACATGCGGAATCGACATAATTTCCGCGGCATTGTTGCCTTTGACACTGGCGCCGTACAGGATCGGTGTGGTACCGATGCCCATGGTGTCCAACGTGCGGGCGATCAAATCATGTGCCGCCGCGATTTCGTCGCGCGTCGGCGTCAATCCCGCCCCGATGGCCCAGCGCGGTTCGTACGCGATAATCACCGCGCCGCCGTCCGGGACGCATTCGCGCACGCCGGATTCAATAATGGTCATGGTTTGGCCGGCATCGCGTTCCGCCATGGTTTCGCCGACACAGATAATCGGTGTCAATCCCGCGGCGATGGCCGCGGCAGCCTTGGCCCGGACAACATCATTTGTTTCGCCATGATATTGGCGGCGTTCGCTGTGGCCGACGATCACATATTTGGCGCCGGTGTCCGCAATCATGGCGGCGGACACGTCGCCGGTATAGGCGCCGTGGTCATGGGCACTGACATCCTGGGCGCCCAGGGCCGCGCGGTGTGTCGCCCCACAGGTGCACAGCATCGGGAACGGCGGACAGATAATCATCACATTTTCGGTGTCCACATTATCCAGGGCCGCCATCATGTCGCGCAGGGCGGCGGGCGTGCCATTCATCTTCCAATTTCCGGCAATAATTTTCATGTGTTTCCTTCCTTTTTTTCGTTGATTTTACAGTTTTCGTTTTGCTATGGTAACGCAAAAGGGGATCAAATGCTAGAATATTTACGTAATGCCGCCGAAAAACCGATTGCGAAGATTTTAATCGGAATTTTGGCGTTTTCTTTTGTCGGATGGGGCGTCGCCGAATGGATTTTTGGCAACGTGGTTCAGACCAATACGTTGATGACGGTGGGGGGCGATGCCATCACGGTCGAAGACTTTAATGCCGAAAAATCGCACCAGTTGGCCGCCATGGGCCGTGATCAGCAAAAGCAGATTTATACCAATCCGGCGGCGGCGGCGACGCTGACCCAGGGGGTGATCGCGACGTTGATGAATAATAAAATGGTGGCGCGGCGTGCGGCGGCCCTGGGGTTCGTGGTGACGGATCGGCGGGTGGCGCGCGAAATTCGCGAATTTCCGGAATTTCAAATGAACGGCCAATTTTCGACATATATGTTTGATGCGGTCTTGGCCCAGGCGGGGTATAGCGAGGCGAGTTTTGCCGATTACCTGCGCGGCCAAATTATGCGTTCTATGACGTTGGGGTCGGTGTCGGTGCCGGTGGCGACGCCGAAATTCGCGGTTCAGGCCGCGTATGACGCCCGCAATGGCCAGCGGAAAATTGAATACGCGACCGTGAAATATGCGGATATCAAAACCGACGCGCCCAGCGATGACGAATTGCGTGAATTTTATGCCAAAAATCCGCGCACCATTGCCGAAAGCCGCGATGTGGCCTATGTCTTGGTGCCCGGCCAGATGGATCGGCCCGATGTCTATGACGCGGCCATGGCCACCGCCCAGAAAATCGAAGATGCCTTGATCGGGGGCGATGCGATGAAAGACGTGGCGGCGCAAAACAAGGCCCAGTTTGGTATGCGGCGCGGGATGACCGCGGGGGCTGCGGCGGACAAAGTCTTGACCGCGGATCTGGTGGCGCGCGCCATGACCATGGACGAAGGCATCGAAAGTGAAATCATCGAAACGCCGGCGGGTCTGATGATCATGCGGGTGGAAAAAATTGTGCCGGCCCATGCCGCCGAATTCAAAGATGTGAAACAGGATTTGATCGCGGATTGGCGCCGGGATCGCCAGCGGCGCGATGCCTATGTCCGGGCGAACGAATTGTTGGTGGATCTGAACGCGGGCAAGGGACTGCGCGGGAAAAAGGCCGCGACCGTCACCCGGACCACGGGGGCACCGACCGATGTTTTGGTGGCGGCCTTTGCCGGGGCGCCGGGGGGCAATTCGATTGTGTCGGGGACGGACGCGTTTTATGTCGTGCATATCGGCGACGCCATCGCGCCCAAGGCCGATGCCAAGGCCACAGATGCCCTGAAGACCGAGGTTCAGAATATGACCACGCGCATGTTGATGGATGATTATAACGCGTTCTTGATGCGGGAATATCCGGTCAAGGTGAACACCAAGACATTTAACAAATTCTTGGGCCAATAAAAAAATCCCCGCCGGACGGCGGGATTTTTTGTTGGGGGGGATGAAAAGGATCCTGGGGCGATGTGGGGTGGCGTGCGGTATAATGGGGCAACCCAACAAAAGGATTTTTCATGCCGCGCTTTGCCGATATTCATAATGTCCGTGCACCGAACACACCGTTAAGCCAGACCGAGATTTTACGTGCCCTGAAATTCGGGATCGCGTCGGAATTCGAGGCCATTCAAATCTATCAACAAATTATGGAAAGTACCGACAATGATCAGGTGCGCATTGTCTTGACCGATATTACCCAGGATGAAATGCATCATGCGGGGGCGCTGATGAAATTGTTGGATGTCTTGGCGCCGGGGGACAGTGCCCAATACGCCCACGGCATGCAAAAGGCCGTGAATGAATTGGGGCTGACCGAAAAATAAAAAAATCCCGGGGCTGTCCCCGGGATTTTTATTTATAATAACATTTGTCCGTTAGGGTATAGTCACCGGTGGCGTCAGTGCCCGACCCGATGGGTAAATAACATGACGTGATGACCGTGCCATAGGCGTCGGTTAGGCCATTGTCTGGACAACGGACGCAATCACCACCAGATTTATAATAATTATTGACACAATAGTCACAGGTTCTGTTGACATGTCCGGCGATCGGATTGGTGCCGGCGGCGGTGTTGCCGGCGCATGCGACGCAAGTGCCATTGGTGGCATAATAATATTTTGCCACGCAGGCCAGGGTATTTTCTTGGATAACGCAATCGCTGGCGGTCAGTGTATTCGTTGTTGCCCCAGTTGCCGTTTGGGTATCCACACAGACATAGTTGGTGGTGTAAGAAAATTCCTGGATAGGTCCAAACAGATTCTGACAGATTAAAAAAGGACCCCCGGGCCAGAGTGATCGGCCATCCATGGAAAAAATAGCAATGTTTGGGTATGCGCCCATTATAGCCTGGCCGCAGATGGTTTGGGCCATGGTCGGCGCCGAAAACAAACCGACGTTTGGATTAGGCATAAAAGCGGAGGAGAAAAGTGCGGAAAACTGGGATTTTTATTTTGGGAATTTTGTCGTATGCAAACGTCCCTTTGGATTAGGCATAGTCAAATTCGCCTCTACGCCACGGATTATAAAGCCTGAGGGGCGTTTTGCAAGTGTTTTTATTTAAAGAAAAACACCGCCGGGGGGCCGGCGGTGCTTCCGAATGGCCTGAAAGGAAGGAAAGGAGAAAAAGAAATGGCCATTCTAAACTTTACCGGGGCCCACAGTCCAGAGGAGAGAGAATGTAGGAGGGAGTCTGAA
>JAAVBR010000011.1 GCA_014802705.1 bacterium
ACTTCATTATCTTCCTTAAGCGACTCGGCATCCAACACAGCATCCAACACCTAGCCATCGCCTTCTCGAAAGAGCACTACGACACACCCTACGATGTCAAAACCGCCGACATAACCTGCATCCGCCTCTACTAATCCCAATCCACCCCCTCGCCCCGACAAGAAATCTACCTCCTGTCGGGGTTTTAACATTCAAGCAACTGAATATCAATCAATATGGCATCTGCGCATTTTGAGAGGTCTCAAGTTCACTATTGCATATCTCAAGAAAGTTTACTAATTTTGCATTTAATTGGATGTTGTATACCCATATGGAATAACATGAACAACAGGAAATATACCGTAATAGATCTCTTCGCAGGCTGTGGAGGTCTTTCTTTGGGACTCTATCAAGCTGGATGGAGTGGCGTTTTTGCTGTTGAAAAAAATAAGTGTGCCTTTGAGACGTTAAAGTACAATCTCATAGACAAAAAGCATCATTTTAATTGGCCAAAATGGTTGCCTCAGAAGCCGACAGATATAATCGAATTGCTGAAAAATCATAAGGATGAACTTAAAGCCCTAAGGGGAAAAATAGACTTAGTCGCTGGTGGTCCACCTTGTCAGGGATTCTCAATGGCCGGTAAACGAATGGAAGATGATGAAAGAAATCAATTGGTCTTCTCATACATTTCTTTCATAAGATTAGTACGCCCCAAATTATTGCTATTTGAGAATGTTAAGGGTTTTACATACTCATTTGATAAAGCAAAGAATCCAGATGCAATTCCATACTCTAAAATTGTAGTGGAGCAACTGGAAGAACTTGGCTACGATGTTACGCCTTATATTATAAACTTTGCGGAATTCGGGGTGCCTCAAAGGAGAAAACGGTTTATTCTCGTAGGGGTAAGAAAATCTAAGAAAATTCATTCAAATGAATTTATGGGTAGACTCAAAGAACAGCTCCCGGAATTTATAGTGCAGCATGGTCTAACGAAAGAGCCAACTTTATCTGATGCCATATCTGACCTTCTAAGGTCAAATGGCACCACACAAACACCTGATCGCCCAGGATTCCAATCCGGACGATATGGAAAACCCGCAACACCGTTTCAGATTTTTTTAAGATCAGGCATATCGGAGAATCAAAATATTCCTAATAGCCATAGCTTTGCAAGGCATACCGTAGAAAAAACTTCTTGTTTTGAGAAACTATTGTCAGAAAAGGAGATTGTCATGGGTAAAAGAATCGATGGTGATGACCGTAAAAAATGGGGTATCCGACAACGTGGCATTACCGTTTTAGATCCCAATGCGGTTTCCCCCACCATAACTGGTGCTCCAGATGATTATCTTCATTACTCAGAACCACGAATTATGACTGTTCGTGAATGCGCCCGCATACAGACTTTCCCTGATTGGTTTGAGTTCAAAAGTAAATACACAACTGGAGGTGAGATGAGAAAGAAAGAGGTCCCTCGCTATAGCCAAGTTGGGAATGCCATTCCTCCTCTTTTCGCTCAACAAGCTGGATTAGTCTTGAAATCTTTATTGTCATAGTTGCGTATATGGATAATTTGAAGTTTAGAATTAGCTCTGCACTAAAAGATCTCGTAGGAAAAGAGTTGATTACAAGTGATAATGTGGCTATATTTGAATTAGTCAAAAATGCATATGACGCATATGCGACTAAGGTCGTTATATCTTTTTTAGACGATAAAATCATCATCGCCGATAATGGACGAGGAATGACATTTGATGAAATTCAGAAGAAATGGCTCTTTGTAGGTTTTTCAGAAAAGAAAAAAAGAATTGACAATATAAGCAAGCAACAATCCTATCGAGACAAAATTAAAAGGTATTACGCAGGTGCCAAAGGGATTGGTCGTTTCTCTTGCGATCGTCTTGGTAGAATGCTCACCATAACTACCACTTCGCAAAATAGTAGCACCACGGACCAAATATCACTGGACTGGAAAGACTTTGAAAAGGATCAGTCTATTGAATTTTCTGAGATTAATGTTTCCCACTCCATTTTATCAGATCACATATCCTATCCAGAAGATTCAAGTCATGGAACTGTTATTGAAATTACACATCTTCATGACGATGAAACTCCGTGGACAAGGAAACATTTATTGGAACTGAAAAGGTCTTTGGAAAAATTGATCAACCCCCTTTCGGAGGTGAATGATTTTTCCATCGAAATTGCATGCGAAAGAGAGCAAGTAGAGGATGATAAACTTATTGAATCTGGGAAGGGTTATGATCGTGATATTGTAAACGGGATCTTAAAAAATAGCATCTCAACTATCCTTAAACTAAAAACGACCCAAATAGATGTGACTGTTAATTCGGATTACGTCACTACGACTCTATCCGATCGAGGAATTGAAATTTACAAAATTAGAGAAACAAATGTAGATTATAGTTTAATATCTGATGCTACTGTATCCTTGTCTTTTTTGAATCGAGCGGCGAAGTACAACTTTTCGCGACTAATGGGCGTAGAGGCAGTTAATTATGGGTCCGTTTTTCTTTTTAGAAATGGATTTAGAATTCTTCCGTTTGGCAACACAGGAGATGACAGTTGGAGAATGGATTTTAGAGCACAACAAGGTTACAACCGCTATTTAGGTAGTCGTGACTTATTAGGTCGGGTCGATATTCACACTGATAATGTTTCGGAGTTAAAGGAAGTATCAAGTCGTGATGGTGGATTAGTGGACACTCAAATGTCTAGACAAGTAATGAAACTTTTTGAGACCACCCATCGAAGACTGGAACGATACGTGGTAGGAGTTTTATGGGGAGAAGGATTCTTAAAAAACGAGTATTTCGCATCCAAAGAAGAAGGAGAGGAAGAGAGGCGCAAACTTCATGCCAAAGACAAGGATTCAGAATCGCCTAATTATGTAATTGATAATAGTATTGGCAGTAAGATAGATTTTATAAAGATCATAAAATCCTTATCCACAGATCCCAATGTAGAAATTCTATATTACAATAGTGAATTCGCCAACCTTCTGAATGAACAGTCAAAGGCAGAGTCCATTAAACCTCAATTTATTAAGGATCTTGAGACGATAGCAACGCGCACCGGCAACGAGACTCTCTTGAAAACAATTGAAGACGCAAAAAGACGCATCGAGCAACTTAGTAAAGAAAAAGTAAATGCTCAAAGAAAAGCTGAAGAAGCAGAGCGAAAAGCAGCCGAAGCCATTGCGCAACAAATTAAAGCAGAACAGAAAGCTAAAGAGGAAGAGGAGAAAAGAAAGATTGCAGAACTGGACAAACTTAAGGCTGAAAATGAAAAGGTCAAAGCCGAAAATGCCCGTTTGATTGCGATTCAAAAAGCTACTGAAGAAGAAAAGAGACGACAAAAAGCGGAAAAAGAGAAAAAAATTGAATCATTAAAAGTCGAATTCTATAAAAAAGCATCAACCCCAGAAACAGATGCTCTGATTCACCATGTGAAAAATAATAATAGCAGGATTAATGATGCAATTACAGATCTCTTGAACACGATCCCTGAAGAGATCAAAAAAATGCCGTTTTGCTATAAACTTATAGAATCCCTTACAAAAATTCGCAATCTGTCGCTTAAATCACTTAAAGCAACAGATTTGATTCTTTCATGTGATTTAGCACCATCCGATTCTCAAAAAATTAATCTACCTTTATTTATTGATGGATATCTAAAAAGTGAAGTACACAAGAAAATCGATTGCCACTTTAGCAGTAATACAGAATGTTTTTATGTATTGGGGAGCAAGCTTGATCTGGGACTTGTACTAGATAACTTCATAAATAATTCCTTAGATTGGAATGCTAAAAACCTATGGATTAATTGCGATCAATCTAACAATAAACTGTATGTACACATCATTGACGACGGCCTTGGATTATCTCAGAAGTTCTGCAATGACCCTGAAGAGATATTCAATTTTGCGACCTCAGGCAAAAAAAATGGTACTGGCTTTGGCATGTACCTGATTAAAGAAACATTAAAAAACTTTCATGCCACTATACACATAGAGACCCCGTCTAACCATAAAGGTATTCATTTCCTAATAATTTTTGAGTAATGGAGAATCGATATATAGTAGTCGTTGATGAACAATCTCAAAAAGATCGGCTAGATCGCATAGCTACAAATCTTAGCAAAGAAGGAGTTGCACTGCATTATTGCGAGTTAAACCCAAACAATTATCATAAAAGGTTCAATAATGGCGATATCGGCTTCGATGAAGAAAGATTTATTGAAGCCCTAAACAATATTCCATTTATAAATCAAGTCGATGTCTTTGCCTCTGACTATAATCTAATTGATGAAACATTGAAAGGAATACATGTAATCAATTTATTCTTAAAGGTAAGACCTAGATATAAAAGAAAGATTGTAATATATTCTGCACAAATAGAGACAGTCCTTCATGATGTACTTGTAAAAGCAGGAAATTCAATTGAAAATCAGATATTGTCAATAAAACAAATTGCAGGAAAAAACAATCATTTCTTTAAAAGCGATGGTGAGTTTGAGGATAAGTTTAAACAACTAATTCTCTCGTCACCAAATATCTCAATTGAGAAAAGATTAATAGATGAACTGCATTCTTTGGATAACAATAAGGTTACTTGCAAACTTCCACCTTTCGAGGCAATGTCAACTCATGAATTGGCAGATGCGATAGAAAGCGAATCAGATGTCTCCCAGGCAATAAAGAAAGAATTAGTTGATCATATAATCGCGCTATTGTTTGATATAGATGAATATGTGTAAAGTATTTGCTATTTATCCTACGGACAAGAGTCATACAACTGGATTTTTGAACAGAATTAACACATTTGAAAAAAGACACCTTGGAGATTCATGGAGATGTTTCAAAGTACATTTTCAAGACTCTGATCATCTGAATTCTATAACCGCAGCAAAAGATTATAGATTAATCCTTTTCATGGGTCATGGCGGCGAATCTCATTTGTGTGGAGCATGCGGCCTATATGGAGAAGAGTCTGTGTCCGAAATTGCACGTTCGGAAAATCCAAATTACTACAACAATCATAATTTTATAAATACCACTAATATAAAAGAGTTTAAAGACAAAATTTTCTGTGCTTTCTCATGTAATTCAAATCGAAATACCGCTAAAAGTTTGGGGCGTGCGGCCATTCAATCTGGCGTGAGATCTTTTATTGGATTTGGGGATATTCCAACCGATTATGTGCATGGCAAAACTGTGTCAAAAAGATGTATTGCCGTATATAAGGGCATAATTATCCGCATAATGAAGTATGCCTTGTTATTTGGAATAAAAGAAAATCTTACGGTGTGGGCGTTTGTTAAAACCATAAAACTCCTGACAACCAAGGAAATACAAATCTTAATGAAATCAAAATCCAAGATTAGACATAAAGATCTAATCCTAAGACAGTTGGTTGATTTCAAAAATGAGATCCGAATTATGGGAGATGTTCACGCTCGGTTATGTGATGATTAAGTTGATGCTATTAAATAGCCTTAAATAATATTGATTATCATGGCCGATATTATGACGCCTGAACAGCGGAGCCGCTGCATGGCGGCGGTTAAGGGGAAAGATACTAAGCCGGAGATGATCGTGCGGAAGTATCTTTTCTCACGAGGTCTGCGCTATCGTGTCAACAACCGAAAGTTGCCAGGCTCTCCTGATATTGTTCTGAAAAAATATCAGACAGTTATATTCGTTGATGGTTGTTTCTGGCATGGCCATGAAGGGTGTAAGTATTTTCGACTACCGAAGTCCAATGTTGATTTTTGGCGGCATAAGATAACGATGAACATTGCCCGCGACTATGCAAATAATGTTGATCTTAAACTTTCCGGTTGGAGAGTAATACGCATTTGGGAGTGTGAGATCAAAACAAAGGCTAAACGCGAAGAAACCCTCAGTAGATTATTCGCTATGATAACAGGTATTCCAAACGACATTATAATCATACCGGATGAAAGCAATGAACATGTAGCAGCTGAGCCATTCATTCCCTATGGTATAGTAACGCCACATCCCTCAAAAAGATAGATGTCGTTTCACACCTCTTTCTGGCAGTCAGGATGTTAAGAATAATGTTAACCATATTCGTTTATTAGGAAATCACGAAAAATTTTCGTAACTTTGCAACCTAAAATGCGCTTGCGCAGACGAATAGACCACCCAATGTAAGTAAAAACTTATATTCAACATATTTAAGGAACTTCCTTGTAGTCGCAAAAAGGTTTGGTCGCCTGTCTGCCTACTAGGAAGTTTTTTAGTTCACTACATGGCAAAACTAAA
>JAAVBR010000012.1 GCA_014802705.1 bacterium
ATCTTTTAATTTTGGGTTAAAGGGTAATGATTTATAATTTACGACGTCTCTAACCACCCCGGCCTGCGGCCACCCCTCCAACGGAGGGGAACTTGGCTCATCCCCGCTCGGTGCAAAGTTCCCCTCTGCGGACGGCTGGACAGTTTCTTTTTCAATTGCGCTATTAAAAACGGTGCAAGGTTCCCCTCTGCGGAGGGGTGGCCGCAGGCCGGGGTGGTCTTTTTTATTGGCCGGGGTGTCGGTATCGTCCCCCACGACCAACATACGGGATGCATCGCGGCGGTCCAAGGGACGCGACGCGATCAATTCCGGCGGCAATTCAAAATCAAAATCCGATGTTCTCATTTTACCCTTTGGGTCGGCATCATGTGCAAAATCCGGTCACGCGTCACCGTGGGCCAGACAACCGTATCCGCCCGTGGCGCGGGCTGTGGCATTTCACGCACGTCGATTTTACGATTATTCCCCGCGGACATCGCTGTATCATAACCGGCCGACACATAGGCCACCAACGCCGCGATTTCGGTACAAACCACAATACCCAGAACCACCGTCATCCCGATGGCATAAGTTTTTAATCCATCGTCATGTTTATTTTGACTCATCTTACTTCACCTTTTCCTGCATGCTGCGGATGATGCTGTCACGTTTGACAGTTTCGTGGTTCAGTTTTTTCTTGATATCCACAATCCCCACCACAGAAATACCATCGGATTTTGGTGGCAACGGTCGATATATATCATCCCGGTCACCAATCAGGGTATCCCCCACCGAAATATAATTATACACCAATGAATCCACCGCAGACCGTCGATTAAACAACAGGGTATCATTTGCGTTTTTATCCCAAACGGGCGTGTATGTAATCCGGCCATTTTTCTTAGACCGAACAACAAATTCCGATTTTAATTTGGAATTTTTTTGTCGTTCTTGTTTAAATTTTCCTCCTGCATAATCGATAAAGAGTAAGGTTCCACCTACAAAAAGAATAGCCAAAGCCACAGACCCACCTATAGTCCAGACCAATTTCCTATCTTCCTGTTTTTTAATTTCGTCCTTTTCTAAGTATTCGCTCATCTTACTTCACCTTTTCTTGCATGCTGTGGATGATGCTGTCGCGTTTGGCGATTTCGCGGTCACGTTTGGCATTTTTCAAAACCGTATTGTAATATTTCCCATTTAGCCGGGATATTGTCGATCTGGGGAAAAAGCCACATTGAAACCCTGGTTTCGCCATAACCTCGTCCAGATACGTATGTGGTCCTTCTATGGTATCCCCAACCCGGATATAAGGATAAAAATTACCTGTCGATTCTGGCAAACTATCAAACGACATCACGTGCAAATCCGTCGAATCTTCAATCGGATGATAAACAATTTTATTATCCGCCTTGTCCGTGACGATATAAGACTTTTCAAATTCCCCGCATGCCGCCAGCATCATTCCGGCAATCAATGTTTTGATTAAATATTTTGTGTTCATCTTATTTTACCTTTTGTTGCATACTGCGAATAATACTGTCGCGGCGGACGGTTTCGTTTAATTGTTCCAAATCCTTGCCATTCAGGGCAATAATGGTTGAATAGTACATATTAAGACGCAACATGCGCAAGCGTTCCGGCGCGATCAATTCATCCATGTGCCGTTTTGGACCTGTTATCGTATCCCCAGCACGGATAAATGGGTAAAATCCGTCGGCTTTTTTAAAAACCATCACATGTATCTCTTCTGGCTTTCCAATCGGATGATAAAGGACTTTGTTGTCTGTTTTGTCCAGGACGATATAATCTTCCTTTTTCGGTTCTGTTAACCATGCCAGAAACGCAACCAGCATGGCCTGCGCCAATACAGATAGCAAAATATCCCTTAAAACCTTGTCTTTCATTTTTTAAACTCCAATCCTTGGTCGGTATAGTTTTCGGCTTTATTCTCCCAATCCGGTTCCACACGCACAAATAAATGCAGGCGCGCGTTCACCCCCCACTGGTCTTGGATGTCATGACGGGCGGCGGTTCCAATTTGCTTTAATTGTTCGCCCCCGCGGCCAATCACAATCTTTTTATGGGCGTCGTTTTGGACAACGATTTTTTGATAGATATCCAAGACCCCATCCGCATCCACATCGACCTGTTCCGTCACGACATTGATGTGATATGGTAATTCTTGGTGGATATATTTATAAACCTTTTCCCGTGTCAGTTCGGCCAGGTATAATTCATCCGGCACGTCCACCGCGTCTGCGTCATGAAACAAATACGGTGATTCCGGCATCACAGCGGCAAGCGCATCCAGCATCCCCACCACCCCGTCGTTTTTTAACGCCGAAATCATAAAGATGTCCCGCCAATCGGCCATACCCGACAGTTCCGCCACAATGGGCAGCAAATTTGGCTTCGCCACCGCATCCACCTTGTTCAATGCGACAAACAGGTTCGACCGGTCTTTGATTTTTTCCACCAAGCCCCGGATGGTGTCGGTAATGCCCTTGGTGGCATCCATAATCAGTAAAATTGCGTCCGCATCCCCCACCGCGTCCATGGCGGCGCCCACCATCGCCCGGTCCAGCCGGCGTTTGGGTTTAAACACGCCCGGGGTATCGACAAAAATCAGTTGCCGGTCGCCCACCATTTTCACGGCACGCAGGCGGGTCCGCGTGGTCTGCACCTTGTGCGAGACAATGGACACTTTCCGCCCCATAATTTGGTTTAACAATGTGCTTTTGCCCGCGTTCGTCGGGCCGATAATGGCCACAAAGCCAGAGTAAGTCTTTTCCATACCCCGCACAATAGCACACCAAAACCAAAAGTGAACAAAAATCTTGCAAATGGGGCCGGCGGGCTTTATACTGGGGGCGTACGGGGACAGACAGAGAGAGTTTTAGGACACAAAAGTCATGTATCTGTCGCGTCAAAACGCCATTCGTGCCAAAAACCTGAGCCAGCATTTACTGGCCCTGAATGGCTGGGCCGACCAATTTACCCAGGTTAAAAAATATCTGAACAAATATTCCGTCACCGTCGATGATTACAGTATCAATGGCATCGGTCTGGCGACCAAGACACCGGATTTAATCCGGGCGATTGTGAATGTGTTGCTGGTGTCCTATCACTTGGTCAATCACCTGCATATTCGGCCGCGCGACATGGTACGGGTGGGCTTTACCGGGTACACCGTGGGGAACCGCCCCATGTCGCCCAAAATCCCCCGCGTGTATCAGCGTTTGTTTAACGCGACCTATACCCCGCCGACGCCAATGTCCCGGGCATCCGTTGTCCACGAATTGGATCAAACAGCGCGCCAGGTTTTGGATCGCCAAACCGAACGCCTGGGCAATCGGGAAACCGCCCTGCGCTTTCAACTGTGTATCGCCAGCGAAGAGGCCGGCGAACTGTCCAAGGAAATTTCAAAATATTATCGCCTGGCCCTGACGCACCAGGACGATGCCCTGGGCACCGCCCGGGACCAGATTATCGACGAATTGTTCGATACGATGTACACCATTCGCTATGTCTTGATCAGTGCAAACATCACCGCGCGCGAGATCAACGATTTTGCCCGCCTGCACATTCCGCATGTCTGGGCGGCCCATGTTGCCGATAAATTACACAAGGAGAAATAAACATGAACAACCCGCAAATCAACATCGATTGGGACGCCATCTTTATGACCATGGCCTTTGCCGCGGCGCGCGCATCCCGGTGCGTATCCCGCAACGTGGGCGTCGTCATCACCCAGGATAACCACGTCATCGCCACGGGCGCCAACAACACCCCGGCCGATACCACCAAGTGCGATGCCTTGTTCCCGCCCAAGACAGATCCGAAATTCAACCGGGGCGAACATCACGAATTTTCCAATGATCACGAGGTGCACGCCGAAATGAACGCTATGCTCTCTCTGTTGGGGCGCGGTGGGTATGATTTGCGACGCGCCACGCTGTATTCAACCTTAAAGCCATGCGCCAACTGCCTGAAACATATCATAGAGGTCGGAATTCCCCGCGTCGTCTATGCCGAAGATTATGATTTGGGCGGATACGGCCCCTATATGAATCGCATGATTTTCGAAAGCGATATTCAATTGGAATACAAGCCGATTTTGAACGAAGACCTGTTGGTCAAAACGGCCCTGGACATCAACCACGCGAACGAGATTTATGCCCAAATCATCAAAAATCAAAAAACACGGCAATAAAAAATCCCCCATTCGGGGGATTTTTTTTAGATACTGTCCGGATTGACCCAGCGGCCGTTCTTTAACAGGCCCGGCGCCATACCTTCGCTGCTGCGCAGGTTGTCAATCACGTGGCGCGCCTTTTGCGCATCCAGGTCAACAATACGCACCTTGTACATATCGCCTTCTTTGACCACGGTCGCATCGCCATAGGGTTTCATCCGATTGGCCAAGGCATCCGCACTATCCTGGGCATAGAATGCGGCGATTTGCACGCTGTATTCGCCCGCCGGGGCGGCCGGTGTGGGTGTCGCCACCGGGGCCGGTGTCGGTTCAGCCACAACAGTTTCCTGGACGGTTTCGGTCACAGTTTCTGTTTCGGTCATCGGTGTCGCCACAAATGTCCCGGTTGTCCCCAGGGTCGCGTTCTTGACCGCGATGGTCTGATCCGGCAAGACCTGGACCTGGATCTTGGTCTGGCCGTTCATGCCGATTTTACGCGCGGCGGCCGGCGACAGATCCATAATACGTGTGTTCACAAACGGCCCACGGTTGTTGATACGCACCACAACCGAATTGCCGTTGTCCAGATTGGTCACCCGGGCAATCGTCGGCAGGGGCAACGTCTTGCTGGTGGCGACCATTTGCGCCACGTCAAAGGTTTCGCCATTGCTGGTCTTGGCGCCGTTTAATTCCGACGGAATAATGCCGGCAATCCCCGTCTGGTTATAAGTCAAATCTTCGCCGGGGATATATTGAATATCTTCGACTTTGTATGCACTGCCCACATAATACTTGGGGGCGGCGGCCATCAAATAGGCGTTGTTTAACGACTGATCATCCACGGTGACCAGCGTTTCTTCGCCAAAACCATCCGTGCCGTAATCGGCGCTGCTGCTGCCGGTGCCGGTGCATCCGGCGACCAGGGCGGTCAAGACAGCCAATGAAACAATTTTTTTCATATGAAACTCCTTACATTCCGTATACGTGGATTTTATCATAAAAAAAGGGGTGATACAACCCCTAAATTTTTCGATCCAGCAACAACGCCAGCGGCAGGTACAGTGCCCCATACCCCCCAATCGCCAACATCAATATCCAAATATTCGTCACCGGGACAAAATACAACCCCACCCCCAGCGCCGCGGCCAATCCCCCAAAGGCCAGGACGGCCCGTATGGTACGCCCGTCGATATGGCACAGGCCGCGTTGCCGCACCGCGCGCCCCAACAGGGCGTTTTTTAAATAGCCACTGATCACAATGCCGATCGGAATCGCCAAATATCCCGCCACCGGGAACAGGGCCAGGTAAATCACCGCCGCCACCGCCAGGGAAATCATGGACGTGCGGACCGGGGTCTGAACATCCTGGGCCGCATAGAGGGTCTTGCTGTAAATCTGGCTGACCAGCATGGCGGGCAAAACCCAGGCCTGGATCATAATGGCGACCGCCACCGCATGGGTGGACGCCGGTGTCCAGGCCCCGTATTCAAACAGGTATTTAATCATCGGTTCCGCCAAGACCACCAAGCCCGCCACCGCCGGCATAATCAACATCAAGGACCGGCGCATGGATGAATTTTGCTGGATATGCACACTGCGCATATTTTTATCGGCCAAGGCGTTCGATATGGACGACATCAGCACCGTCCCCACCGCCAGGCCGATCATCGCAAACGGCAACTGAACAATCCGATCGGCGTAATAGAGCCACGACACAGCCCCGTTCTGAAAACTGGCGACCAGGGTACCGACAATAATCGTAATTTGGTAAAAGCCACTGCCCACAATACTGATCCCGAAACGGCGAAACATTTGGCGAATGGCGGGTGTCCATCGGGGCCGTATCAGGCGCAACCCAAAATGCCGCATGCGAATACGGTGCCACAGGATGCCAAACTGAACAATCCCCGACAGCACCACCGTCCCCGCCATGACATAGATGATGGCCCCGTGTGCAATCCATGGCGCGATCAGCAACGCCCCAATCAGCATAATGTTTAACAGCACCGGCATAAACGCCGCCAGGAAAAATTTCGAAAACGCGTTCAGAATCGCCGACAAAAACGCCGCCCCACACACAAAGATAACGTATGTGAACATGATGCGGGCGACCGTCACGGTCAACTGCATCTTGCCCGGGTCGTCGGCAAACCCCGGCGCCAAAATCCAAATCACGATGGGCATACAGATTTCAAAGACCAGCGTCAATCCCAACAGCACCACCATCAGCCATGAAAACACATTCCGGGCAAAGGATTGGTCCTTTTTCTGATCGGTGTACATGGGGATAAAGATGGCGGACAGGGCCCCTTCGCCCAACAGGTCGCGGAATAAATTCGGCAACTTGAACGCCGCCAAGAATATGTCCGACAGCCGCCCCGCCCCCAGAACGCGCGCGATCAACATGTCCCGAATGAATCCGAAAATGCGGCTGATGCCGGTCATGGCACCAACCCCGAAAATATGTTTGCCTAGTTTCATGGTTTCGATTATACTCCCCCATGACAGATAAAATCAAGACAGGAATAAACAGATGAAAAAAATCTATGCGCTGGTGTTGGTTGGGGCCGTTTTGGGGGCGTGCGCGGGCACGTCGGATTCAACACCGTCGGCCGATCGGCCCTTGGCGGACATCTATGACGCGGCCTATGCCCAATTGAACAAGGGGCGCTATGGCGCGGCCGCAACGGATTTTTTGGCGGCGGAATCCCAGTACCCATCCAGCCCCTGGGCCGCCGATGCGTTGGTGATGGCGGCGTATGCCCAATATTTGGACGGGGACTTTGCCGGGGCCATTTTGTCGGCCGATCGGTTTATGCGGTTTCACCCCGGCCACCGGGACGTGCCGTATATCCTGTACCTGCGCGGCATGTGTTATTATCGCCAGGTCAGCGATGTCCGCCGGGAACCGGGGATGTCGGTCCATGCCCTGCAACAGTTTGAACAATTGGTTCAGCGTTTCCCCAAATCAGAATACGCCCAAAACGCGAAAAACAAAATCAATATCCTGAAAAACTATATCGCGGGCAAGGTTATGTATTCGGCCCGCGCCGATATGGCGGCCCAGAATTGGCCCAGTGCAATTTCGCACCTGCAATCCGTTGTGACCGGGGCCCAGGATACCGTCATGACGGCGGAAGCGATGTATCGCCTGACCGAATGTTATACGGCGATCGGCCTGCCGGACCAGGCGGCGGGGTACGCCGACATGCTGCGCCTGAATTTTCCGGACAACGAATGGACGAAAAAGTTGAACTAAAAAAATCCCCCGCCATCCGGCGGGATTTTTTTATGGACGGGGCGGACGGCGTCTTTTATAATGCGATTGTTTAGGAAAGGAATGACATGAAACGTTTTTTTGTAACTTGCTGGATGTGTACCGCCGCCACCGGCGCCATGGCGTATGATTACGACACGTACGATGTGTATGACACGTATCGCACGGACCCCTGTCCGGTGTGTGATTGTGGGCGCACGACGCGTGACACCTATACCGGGGTGCGCGTGTACAAGAATGAACATGTGTCCTATGCCTATAAATTGGACGGGCACAAAACCAAATACACCGACGATGATTTCGGCTTTGGCACAACAGTGGGCAATCGATTGACCGACAATGTGCGCGTGGAATATGAAACCCTGTACATGGGCGCACAGTACAGCAAAAACAATACGGATTTTGAATACGACATTTGGGCGAATTTCTTGAACGGGTATTTGTTCACCGAATTTGGTGGCGCGGTCGCCCCGTATGTGGGCGCCGGAATTGGCTTGACCGGTATCTGGGGCGAAGTGGACGGCCACCTGGACAATGCCTTTGATTTATCGTACCAGGCCATGGTGGGGATTTTATTTAACCTAAATCCGCGGATTGATGTAGATTTGGGCTTTAAATACGTCAACTATGGCCGCGTGGAACATGACCCGGGATCCACCCGCGTGGACGCCACGCAACTGTACCTGGGGGTCAATTACAAGTTTGGATTGTAAGGCGCGCCGCCCCACGGGACACGCGGGGTACAGAATTTAAAATCAAAAATAAAAAATCCCCCATTCGGGGGATTTTTTGTTCGTCCATGCGTTGTTTTAACGCTTGCTGAACTGGGTCGAACGACGGGCCTTACGCTTACCATAATGCTTACGTTCAACAACACGGCTGTCGCGGGTCAAGAACCCGGCCGCCTTTAATGCCGCGCGCAATTCCGGTTCGGCGCGTTCCAAGGCCTTGGAAATACCGTGTTTCACGGCACCCGCCTGGCCCGACAAACCACCGCCGGTCACCATCGCCACGATGTCATAGGCACCGGCGCGATTGGTCACATTAAACGGTTGCGCAATGATCATCTGCAGCACCGGACGACGGAAATAATCGTTGACCGGCGTGTCGTTGACCGTGATGATGCCCTTGCCCGGCACCAGATAAACGCGCGCCACGGAATCTTTACGTTTACCAGTGGCATACGTCGCGCCATTTAATTTAACCGTGGTCGCCGGCGCCTTTTTGGCGGCGGCTTTGGCCGGGGCGGCTTTCTTTGCTGTTTTTGCCGCTGTGGCGGTCTTTTTGGCTTCTGTCATTATTCGCCCCTTTTGTTTTTACGGTTCAGCCCACCGAAATCAATAACGGTCGGATTTTGGGCCGCGTGTTTGTGTTCGGCACCCGCATACACGTGCAGTTTCGTCAAACGCTGGTTCGCCAAGGCAACCGCCGTGCGACGGCCCATCATGCGTTTAACCGCGTTGGTGACCAACTTTTCGGGTTTTTCGCTGCGCATCTGGCCCAGGGTCCGTTCCTTGGTGGAACCGGTCCACAGGGAATGCCAAAAGAATTTGGTCTTATCCGCCTTGGTCCCGGACAACGCAACCTTGTCCGCGTTGATAATGATAACATGATCGCCGCAATCCATGTTCGGTGTCCATGTCGGCTTATGCTTGCCCCGCAGGATGTTCGCGGTATACGCCGCCAAACGCCCCAGCGTGCAATCGGTGGCGTCAATCAGATACCATTTGGCATCCAATTCACACTTTTTTAACGATTTTGTCGCTGCCATTTTATTTTGTCCTATTGTTTTAATTAAAACGTGGGCATTATGACGCAACCGCCCGGAAAAGTCAAGAAAAATAAGCACGGTATTATGATACCGTATTTGTGATCATAAAAAAACACAGCGGCGCAGCCGTCGTTTATTTCCCAGACGCCAGGCTGCGCAAAATATCGTCGGATTTAATGTATTCGGGACTGGATTTCGGCAAGGCCCGCAACGCCCGTGTGGCGTATGTTTTGGCCTGCTTTTTATCGCCCATTTCCTGGTAATATTCGGCCCGCGCCCAATCGGCCCGCGCATCATCGCCATAGGCCCGCGCCAACACCCAATACGTCAACGGCGCCGCGTCCCCCAGCAACACGCGCCGGCACAATTCAATGGCGCGGGACGCGTCACCCGACCTGTTCCGTTCCACCAATGTCATGGCCAGGGCCGTCTGAATCTGGGGCGCGTCGCCCGCCATCAAATCCAGACTGCGCGTGTAGGCGTCCACCGCATCGTCATAGTACCCATATCGATACGCCGCGTCCCCCAACAGTTCATAGAAATAGGGATTTTTCGGCGCCCGCGCGACCAAGGTACGTGCCCCCATCAACGCCGCATCCAGATTCCCGCCCCGCATATTGGCGATGGCCCGCGCGTAAATGGCCGCATCGGATTTATCCCCCGCGGGGTACAGCGTCGCCACCCGCGCCGGCGTATCCAAATATCCGATCAGTTTTGCCCGCACCAGATCATAGCGCGCGGTCAACGCCGCATCCGGTGTCTGGGACATGTCGCCCACGTCCCCGCGCGCCGCGATGGCGTCCCGGATATTTTTCAGCCGTTCCGATGTCAACGGGTGATTGATGCGGTTGGGGTTGATTTTAGATTCGGCGGCCCCGGTGATGTTTTGCATTTGCTGAAAAACCTCTATAAACCCATGGGGATCCAGGTTGGCCCGGATCATTAAATCCAGCCCCAAATTATCCGCCATACGTTCTTCGTCCCGGGTAAAGGCCA
>JAAVBR010000013.1 GCA_014802705.1 bacterium
ACCACCTGGTTATACACCTCGGTCGCGACGCCGGTTGACCGTAAATAGCGGTGTTTAAACTTCTCTTCGGCCTCTGGTGCCAGGGGCAGTTTCTCTTGATAATTATTATTATGCGCCTTCCAGGTGTTTTCCAACAGGCCGTAAAGGTATTCCTGGGAATTACCCGGTTCATAATGGTCGCGGGTGGCCTTGTCCACGGGGATGTAATCCAATCCGCCAAAGGCCTGTTCGATCAGGGACGGATCGTTACAGGATTCAATGCTGGTCAACGTTTGCGCGCACGGCGATTTATACGCATACCGGGTGGTTCCGTCGGTCTCGTTAGTTTTGCTGTAATCATACAGGGTGAACCAATCAATGGCCTGGCCGACGCCCTGGGAAATGCCGCTGTGCGGATAATAGAAATTTTGGTATCCCGATCCGCCGTAACTGTCAAAGCATTGTTTCACCGCCGCACGACACGCCGCCAAGACGTCTGTGTCTTTCTGTTTATTGATGTAATCATCCACAACTGTGCCGAACATGCCGCTGCACGATGCGATATAATCGGAACACATTTCCGTGGTCAGGGCGACTTTGTTCGGTTGTAAAACCAGTCCTGAATCCCCCACCAATTCCGCCATGGCGGCGGTCAGGGATTTGTCCGCATTGCTGTAACACGTCGATATGAAATCAAAGCATCCCTGGCGGATTTCGGATACCTTGGATTTTTGGGCATAATAAATGTCCAACAGGGCCTTGTCCAGATATTCCGACCAGACGGCGTCGGCCTGTTCCGTACATTTGTCCAGGGCCGGTTGGGCGAATTTCTTGACCCGCTTTTCAAAATTGGATAAAAAGACCTGATTTTCCTGAACGCGGGACAATTTTTGATCCGCCGCGTCAACATTCTTGGCAAAGGTCAACATATTTTCCAATTCGGCAAAGTTGGTGACGCCTTCGATGGGCGCGCCGGTCGTGACGTCGATAAATTCCCCGTTGTCCAAACACTTGCGGTATCCCGGACCACAGACCTCAGTGCTCAGGACGGCGGCCTCTACATTCGCCAAACAGGTGGCCATATCGTCGGAATTGTGATTCTTGCGATTTTCCACCCGCGCCAGGTCTAACATGGCGCTGCCCTCGCGCACGGCGGCCTTGAGTGTTTTTTGTTTGGATTCGATGGCGGTTTGAACCGTGTTGCAATCCGATTCCACCGCCATCAGATAGGCCGTCACCGCCCGTTGCAACGATGCGTCGTTACAGTCATCCCGCACCGCCGCGCGACATTGGGGATAAACGGCGTTATACAGGTTGGATCCGTTGTACGTGGCGATGGTCGCCCCGGCATCCATATTGCCGAATGCCCCGGACGTGTCAAAGGACAAACTGATGCTGTTCAGGTCTGAAAACTTGCCGCCGACGTTGGTGTCTTCGCCCTTGATGGAATTCATGATGGCCTGTAACAGGGCCTTGGACGCGGAACTGTCGGTTGTCAGGGCCTTTTCCCCCTCGGATTCTGTGCGCATGGCGGTGGCCTGGGCGGCAGTCATGCCGACCGTGTCCAGATTTTCGGTAAAGACGGTCAGTTGTTCGCCGGCCTCTTGCAAAGTGGCGCGCGCGTCGGTCATGGCATAGACGCGATCACTGCATGAACAGCGGCGATAATCGTCGTTCTTTAACTGACAAAACTGATCCATGCACGCGAAATACGCGGTTTTGCATTGTTCGTACGCGGCGCCGGTGCGGGTTTCAACGGTGGCGGTTGTTTCGGCCGCCCGGGCCGTGGCGGTGCGGGCCGGCGTGGTATTGCCCCGCGACGTGGTCGCTGTGACGGGGGTGGCGGCGCGGGCCGATGCCCCACGTGACGCGGCCGGGGTGTTTGTCGGGGACGTGGTCCCCGCGACGGATGTGGCGGCGCGGGCCGATGTGGCGCGTGATGCCGCCGGGGCGCCGTCGGTACGATTGACCGTGGTGGCGCGGGCGGATGTGGCGTCCCCCCGTGGGGTTGCGGACGTTGTCGTCGACGCGGTGCGTGCCGCAACCGTTTTGGCCGGCGTGGTGGCGATGCGTGCCTGGGGGGCGGGTGTGGTTGTGCCCGCGCGCGTGACCGCATTTCCATCACGAACCGCGCCATGGGCAAAACCCATCGCGCCCGCGAAAATCAGGGCAAAACTCAGAATCCTTTTCATCTCTTGATCGAATCTTAGCAAAAACATAAAAATCAGGGCAAGCGAATAATTTTTTTTGGGTGGGCTACTCTCACTCTCGTCGTCATCCCGGCGAAGGACGAGAATTATCCGACACCCCGGCGCTCCGCGCCACCCCTCTTGCCAGAGGGGAACTTTCCTCACTCTCGTCGTCATCCCGGCGAAGGCCGGGATCCATTATGATCTGGTGTCCTCCAAACTTGGAACTTAAGAACTCCTGTCACTCCCGCGGCGTCGGGATGAGGTGTTGATAAATATCTGAACTCTGCACTCTGAACACTAAAAAAATCACCGCCCATCGGGCGGAGATTTTTTATCTTGGTGGATGAGATTGGACTCGAACCAACGACCTCTTCGATGTGAACGAAGCGCTCTAACCAACTGAGCTACACATCCATAGCGCCCCTATTCTAATACGTTTTTTCACGCATTGCAAGTAAATCTGAAAAGATTTTTCGAAAATTAAATAAAATCTTGGGGGAACTGGGGGTCGGGGCCGCGGGAATCGGCGCGTTGATGTTGGCGCACACAATCCGGCACAGGTCGTCCGGCGTGCGGACAACGGCCGCCTCGCGATCAGTCAATTGGATATGAAATGCCTGTTCGACCAGCATAACCAATTCCATGCGATCGATGGAATCCAGCCCCAGATCCGTATGCAGATTGGAATCAGGGCGAATTTGATACGCCGGGATAAATTCAAAATTTTGGGTGATCAACGGGCGGACAAAATTGCGAAATGCCTGTTCCCGGGTGTTGTTTTTCGGTTGCAAGGATTGCCGTAATTTGGCCGTTTCATCATGGGTCAGCATATGTATCCCTTTCTTAGGTTTATGGTCATTATAAATCATTTTCGGCCAAAGTAAACCGGTATTTTTCGGACCCAAAAAATAAAAAAACGCCCCGTGTGCACGGGGCGCAAGACGCATTTTTTTACTTTATTTTGCCACCGAATGCACCGGTAAAGCCCTTTAAAGTATCATCATCGTCGGTATAAGCCCCTTCGACATAGCCGAAATGGGCGGTCGCTTCGCTGATGGATCCGTCACCATAATAATTGGTGTTCAAGATCACTTTGTTGTTATCCGGATTTTCGGCGGTATCCAAGACAAAGCGTTCGTCGGCAACCGTGCCATCAAACTTGATGGAATTGTTGGTCATGGTGACGTTGTACCAATTGTCGAAATGCATGTCCATGGTTTCGTTGCCATTATCAAATGTCAACGTGGCCTTGTCATCGCGCACGTTCAGATAGGCTTCTTCGGGGCTGTTCCACACGGTGGCGACAGCGGTGCCGCTGAATTCCATTTTGGCGTCCACTTCGGGTTCGATCTTCATAACATCATACCCACCCGTCAGGTATTCGCGACTGACTTCGGTGGCGCCTTCGTCGATCTGGGTGTTTTCCACGTATCCAAAATCGGCGTATTTCAGGCCGTGGTTTTTGCCCAGCATAAAGATTTCGCTGTGGAACGTTTCGTCATAATCGCCACCGGTCACGACCGTGGTAAAGGATTGACCGTCGGCCGCCGGGGTCATCTGAAACTTGGCGTCATCATCTTCGTATTCCATGGTGACGGCGCGAATGTTTTGACCGTCGGTCTGGATTTTCAAGGTGCCGCTGCCAATCGTTCCTTCGTCTTCGATGGCGATGATGGCAAAATTCACGTCATCGATTTTCTGGGTGGCGGCATCCACGATTTTATCAATGTCGGTCATGGCATCATCAGGTTTGATGTTGGACACGATGTCTTTGACGCCATCAACGGTTTTATCCGCAATGTTTTGACCCGCCAGGATCAGCGCATGGATCACATCGTTCAAATTGTTATCATCAATCGTGACTTGATTCAGGTTACGCAGGGTTTCTTTGGCCTGGGCAATCAGTTTCAGGGCCAATTCGTATTTCTGGTCCATGGTCATGCCGCCGGCACGGGTTTGGGACTGGGCGGTTGTGGCCGCGCGCGCCATTTGCGGGGACACCTGGTCGGCCAAGGCGTTCAAGTCGCCCAATTTATCTTCGACATCGGCAATAACCTTGGATTTATTGGTCACCGATGTTCCCATGCCGGTCATGTTGTTCACGGTCATGCGTTCCGGCGCCACAATCGCGCCGCCATCATGATGATGGCCACCGCCGCACGCCGCCAGGGCCAATACGGATGTTAAAATGACATATTTTTTCATGCTCTTTCCTTTTTTTCGTTAAAAAAACCAAGACCGTTGTGCAGAAACATCAACGGTCGGGGAGTTCGAAAATCAGGTTATCAATGATTCCGGTTGCCTTTGGATATAATCCTGTTGTATAACAACCGGCCCCCCGACCAATACAGGCCAGGGATAAATAACGATGCAAATCAACAGGATGCTTATCGGATTGACGACGCGTCCCTAGGTTGGCACCGAATAACCTGGGCTTTCGACAGCCCCGAACCAGTGTCCCCACGGGTTCAAAATACATTATATGGGGTTTGTTTGAATTTGTAAACCAAAATAAATATGGCGGGGAATTTTAATGGGATTTACGGGATTTTTGTGGTGGGGATAGTGGGACTCGAACCCACACGGTTGCAATAACCAAAGGATTTTAAGTCCTCAGCGTCTACCATTCCGCCATATCCCCAGGCGTTCCGTGTTGTGTCCCCTATCCTAACGCGCGGGGCGCGGGGTGTCAATGATTTTTTGAACGATACCGGGTGGATTTGCGCGCCGCATGCAATCCCGCCATCAGTTCATAGAGTTGCTTGGATTCATCGGGGCTTAAAAAACAGTTGTTGCGCGCCCCACCGGTCCGGTCGGGATGCAGCATATAAATTTTCAGGTTCGGGATACGCCCCAAACTAAACTGTTCGACCGAAAACAGACCGCGGATTTCATAATAATTTTGGGTCATGGCATATTCGGTGGATTCTTTGGTGTAAAATTTAATCTGTGACGCCCGCCGCGTGGCAACGCGGATAAAGTCTTGCAGACCCAAGACGGGCAAATCCAATGGAATTTCAAACTGATGATTCATTGTACTATCCTGTTATTTGTCCAATATCATAACATGATTTTTGGGATTGTCACGTAAAAAAAACGCCCCGTGGGCGTTTTTTTATTTCGGGGTGCATTGTGATATGCTGTAATCAAATTTATCATCGGGGCATGCGCAAATACCACTCTGTTCATCGTATGTGGCGCCGGGGGTGCATTCACCCGGTAAATCGCCGCCGACATAATAAAAGCCGCGGGGCATATATCGACAGGCCCATTTGGTCGGGGTGCCGTTTTCCGTTGCCTTGACATAGAATTCGCCGGGTGTGCTGTTGCCGGTGGTGTATGGCCATTCGGTTTGGTACTGTGCACATTTTTCGGCGGTCATGGCGCCGACCTGGGTCGTTATGATTTCGCAATAGATAAATGAATTGTCCAAATATGTATCCGGGGAAATGTTCAAGGTGCCGCCCCGCTGGGTGCATTCGGTCAATGCCGCCTGATAGGCCGTGCGCAAGATATACATGGCGACGGTTTTGCCGGGAAACTGGCGACCGTTTAAAACGGATTCGCTTGATTGGGTCAGCCACGCGCATCCGTTGTGCGCCCGGGCCCAATTTTGGATTTTTGTGTCGGCATCGGTTGTATCCTGGCCGTCCAAGTGAACGACGCATGCCGTCCCGGTTTTGGAAATGCGCGCATTTGGAATCGATAAACATTTTTCTTCGTCCGACAAAGATGCCGGCGGATTGGTCGCCGGGGTATCCTGGGCAAAGGTAATGCCCAGGGCCGCTTGCAACCATTGTTTGATGGTGTCTTTACTGGCGTCGGCGGCATAGCCCAAGGCACTGCGACACGTGGTGATGACCGCCTGGCACGCGTTGATGGCCACATCCCCCAGCGTCAGCGTTCCCCACGCGTTATTGGACGCCAAACAGGTTGAAATGTCCCCGATACATTCGGCGGCATACGTACTGATCCGTGCGGCGCGGGCACTTTGAATCTGGCGCCGGGCGCGGGCCAGGTATTCTGTGATAACAGGATTGTTTTTATCGTATTTTCCATCCGGCATGGTTTGGCTTTGGCATTTTAACATGACGGCCGCGCACAGGCCGGTGGGGTGATTGCGATCGTCAATGTCACCGATTTTGGTGCGCAGCATGGTGTCAATATCCGCGTCGGAAATTGTGGCGTTGCCGATGGCCTGGCCCACCACCACGTCGCCGTTCACGATATATCGGCCGGTTGGATCCAGACACTTTTCATAATCCGCCCCACAGACAATGTCGTCCCGCATACATTGATCCAGCGCCGCCACACAGCCGCGCGCGTCATAGGAATTCTTTTGTTGCCCCACCATCAGGCGCGCCCGTTGCAGGACCGTGTTGGCGTTTCGGATGGTGGACACCATTTGGTTGTTTTGTTGAACCAGGCTGCGTTCATATTGCATACAGGCTTTGTCGATTTCCAAATCATACGCATTGCGAATCGCGGTGGTATCGACGCCCGCGGCCGTACAGTTGTTCAAGACCGATGCCTTGCACCGGGCGGTGGCGGTTTTATAGAGTTGTTCGCCCCGTTGATTGCTGATGCTGGTGCCGGCGGACGATGTGCCGAACAATGTGGATAAACCAAAGTCCGATGTATCCGACAACGAAATATCCAGCAGTCCCGACATGTCGATGCCGCCGGTGGTATTGCCCGCCGCCGTGGCGCGGCCGTCTGAAACGTCAATAACCAGTCCCCGTATCCGATCCAGATCGTTCTTTAATTGGCTGGTGTCCTTGGTGTTGACCATGGCCGATTCCGCCTCGGTCTGGGTGAACAAGGCACTAATTTCATCCGCGCTTAGCCCGATGTTTTGAATTTTTTGCGCGACGTCCCGCAGTTCTTCGGTCGCCTGTTTCAGGGCTGCTTCGGTCTTGGCATAGTTTTTCAGATTGGCACTGCAACTGCAACGGCCCTGGGTGGCGGCCAGAACGTTGCAATAATTATCCATGCACTGGGTGTATTGCGTGGCACAGGTCTGGGCCAGTTGATTTGTATCGTCCCGGGCGACAACGGATGCGGCGCCGGTGGTGCTGCGTGCGGTGACGGATTTCTGGGCCTGGGACGTGCGACGTATGGTGGTGGCGCGTGCCGCGGCGGTCGACCGGGTGGCCACGCGGGTTGTGGCGTCGCCCCGTGATGGGGATGTGACCGCGGCCGTTGTCACGGCCGATCGTGATGGGCGGGCAGATGCGGCGGCGCTGCGGGATGTGGCGGCATACGCCGGATTTAAACCGACGTTTGGATTCGGCATAAAGGCGGAGGAAAAAAATGCGGATTTCTGGGATTTTTATACTGGGGATTTTGTTGTATCCAAACGTCCCTTTGGATTAGGCATAGTATTTTCGCCCCCTGCCCCAGGAATTATACCCGATTGCGCGATTTCACGCAATGATAAAAAAAGACTACCCCGGGCTACGCCCACTCCTCCGCGCCACCCCTCCACAGAGGGGAACCTGCCTCACCCCCATCGTCATCCCGACGACCGGGCCCCGCGCAAACAGGGTTCGCTGTCGTGGTACGTGGTCGGGATCCAGT
>JAAVBR010000014.1 GCA_014802705.1 bacterium
CAAACGTCGGTTTAAATGCCGCACCGGCTGTGGCCTATTACGCGTCGGATGATACGGAATGCGAGTATGATGAATATATCGAATATTGTGGGACCGATACCGGGGGCGTGGAATGTAGTTATAATCGTGGGGCCTGGGTGCGGGAATATCACTGTACATGCAATATGGATAGGATGGCATTTATTTGGGGGCGGGGATGTGTCTGTGAGGCTGGGACATATGGGGATACGCATAGTGGTTGTACGGCATGCCCTGGATCAGGTTGGTCCACGGAGGGGTCTAATGGCGACATTACCAATTGCTATTTGCGGTCCGGCACCGGGGGCAGTGACGCCACCGGCAAATGGCAATACGCATCCAATTGCCCTTATAAACAGTAATATCTTTTATTTGACAAATAAATGTTTTGTTTCTATAATCGCGGTAACATGAAACAAAGCAAGAGGATAACCATGCAACTGAAAAGTGCGACAGACACCGCAAAATTGAATCAGATTTTGACGGCGATCGATGTTTTGAAAAAAGAAATTGCCGCCGCGATGAAGTACAAAGAACAACTGAACGGGGGGCATACATTGTCCAACAATTTGTCGGATCGTGGTTTTATCTTGAACGAATTGGATGTGACGGACGCCCGCATTGACCAGATGTTGGCCATGTTGCGTCAGGCCGTGGTTCAGGGTGAACAGATCTTGAAAGCGCAAAAGCAGATTAAATCCGTGCGTGCCCAGCGGGCGACCATGGATGCCATGTTGCGCGCCTTTGATGAACAGGCCGCGGCCGGTGTGTCCTATGACGCGGGGCTGAATGCTGCGGTTTTGGCGCGTTGGATGGGCGGCTATCGCGGGGCCCGTCGCTAAAAAATATCAAGGAGATGACGATGGCCAAAAATCCAAACCAATTAGACATCAATCGGGCGTTTGCCGATTGGCGCCGTATTCAACGGGGGGTGAAACGTGTCGTTGACACCTATCTGGCCATGGGTCAGCAAATACAGACGGCCGAAACACCCGAACAGTCTTATGGGCTGATATTGCGCGCGGTGGGGCAACGGCAACAAGTTCTGGAATGTGTGCCCGATTTGTTGGCGGCGGTGAATCAGTGTGTTCGCCAATTGATGCCCATGGCGCATCGCGCGGGCGTACAGAAAAGAATCAATGAACTGTTGACGGTCCAGGATGAATATCTGAATATTTTACACTATACCGTGACGACACAGGGCCTGTTAGACAAGATGCAGAAATACCAACTGGCCGAAATGAATTATACGCGTCAGCGTTGATCATATCTCTTGGTTTATCCGCCCCATCCGGGCGGATTTTTTTTTAGGGTTGCTTTTTGTGCCGGGGATTGATAGGCTGGGGACCAGCAAGAAAGGTTAAGGATACTTATGTCGGCCAAAACAAAGCGTTTGTTCAAAAAACTGATCAGTTATTCGGGGGTGTTCTTTTTTGTCCTGGCGGCGGGGATGCTGTGGTGGCAATTGCGCGACAAAAGCCTGTCGGATATTGCGCATGCGATTATGGAAATTCCGGTGGGTAACCTGTTGGCGGCGTGTTTGGCGTGCCTGGGGGGGTATTTGGCGCTGGCGCTCTATGACCGGTTGGCGTTGGATTATGTGGGGGAACATGTGACCTGGTGGAAATGGATGCTGGCGGGGATGCTGGGCTTTGCCATCAGCAATAATGCCGGCCATGCCGTGGTCAGCGGCGGCGCCATTCGGTACCGCCTGTACACCCGTTGGCGCGTGCGCGGGGGCGATATTGTCAAGATGCTGACCCTGTCGGGCTTTACGTATTTTCTGGGGGCGGCGGCCATCGTGGTGATCGGGTATTTCTTGGTGCCGCATGACGTGTTTCAGCGGTCGGCGGGCCTGTCGATGGGGCTGAATTGGCTGTTCGGGGGGTGTTTGGCGGCGATTTTGGCCTATTTCGTGATGACCATCCTGTTCCGGCGGCGGTACATTAAAATCGGCCAGATTAAATTCCAGGTGCCGACGACCAAAATGGCCGTGATGCAGATGGGGCTGGGGATTACAGACAGTGTGTTGGCCGGATTGGTGCTGTATTTTTGCCTGATTCCGTTCGTGGATATCCCGTTCGGGACGTTTATCGGCCTGTTCGTGATTGCCCAGACCACCGGCGTGTTCAGCCAGGTGCCCGGCGGCATGGGGGTCTTTGAAACCGTGTTTTTGGCGGCATTTCCCGACAGTGTGAACAAGGCGTCCGTGTTCGGGGCCCTGTTGGCGTATCGGATTATTTACTATGTCTTGCCGTTGATCGGGGTGGGGGGGCTGTTTTTCTTTTACGAAAACTGGTTACGGACGCGGATGCGGCGCTGGATCGACGATGCGAAACAGAAAATCGACGATGCCAAGCAAAAGATTGACGTGGCCAAGCAGAAAATGCCCGGTCGGTCGCGGACCAAATAAGCCCCGGATGCACCCCCGCGGCCCGGCGTGATAAAATTACCTTGCCAATGGGGGTCGGGCGTGTTATGCTTATACCCATATGGATCACATGGGGTAAATTAGGTGTTCTTTATACAGCTGATTTTCATAATTCGACGTGCGCTGCTGGGTATCTTGGCGCCTTTCCTTGGCATGGGCTGGACCGCCCCACAGGAACGGGTTATGTTCATGGGATACATGCCAAAAACCAAAGGATTATTAGATGTCAAAGAAAATTTATGTGGACGCAGTCCACCCGGAAGAAACACGGGTGGTGGTGGTCGATACCGCCACAAACCGGGTTTCGGATTTTGACGTTGAAACAACGACGAAGCCCCAGATAAAAGGGAACATTTATCTGGCCAAGGTTATTCGCGTTGAACCGTCATTACAGGCGGCATTTGTGGACTATGGATCGGGCAAAAACGGGTTCTTGCCGTTTTCGGAAATTCATCCCGATTATTACCAAGTTACGCCGGAACAAAAGAAAAAATTGCTGGAATTGGCCCATGCCAATATTGTTGACGACGACGACGATCCCAACGACGATGACGAGGTTGCCGAATACGACGACCAAAGCGCCGGCGAAGATAACAAAGAATTCGTCAAACGCGCCCGTGAATTCAAGATTCAGGACGTGATCAAACCGAAACAAATTCTGTTGGTCCAGGGGGTCAAGGAAGAACGCGGCCAAAAGGGCGCGTCCATGACGACGTATTTGTCCCTGGCGGGGCGGTTTGCGGTGTTGATGCCCAATTCCCGTAAACGGAACAGTTATGGGATTTCCAAAAAGATTTCCGACAAACCCGAACGGGCCCGTTTGCGCGAAATCCTGCATGGGTTAAAAATCCCCAAGGGGATGACGGTGGTGTTGCGGACGGCGGCCTTTGGCGCGTCGGCCGACGATATTGCCAAGGATTATGATTACCTGGTGTCGCTGTGGAATGATATTCGCAAAACGACCCTGGAATCGGTGGCGCCGGTCACCATTCATACCGAAGATTCCCTGCTGCGGCGCGTGGTGCGCGATTTCCTGTCGGACAAGGACGATGTCCTGATCATCCAAGGGGACGAAGCGTTCGATGCCGCCCGCGGGTATTTTCAGCAACTCTATGGCCGTGCCCCGCGCAAGCAGTTGGTGCAATACAAAGATGCCGCGGTACCGTTGATGACCAAGGCCGGCGTGGAAAAGCAATTGGAAGGCCTGCATGGGCCGTACGTGACGTTGCCGTCGGGGGGATCACTGGTCATCAATCAGACCGAGGCCATGGTCACCATTGACGTCAATTCGTCCCGTGCGATCAAGGAAAAGGATATCGAACAGACGGCCCTGAACACGAATTTAGAGGCCGCCGAGGAAATCGCCCTGCAACTGCGCCTGCGCGATTTGGCGGGGATTGTGGCGATTGACTTTATCGATATGGAAGAAGAAAAGAACAACCGCAAACTGGAAATGAAAATGCGCGAGGTGATGAAACGTGACCGCGCCCGCACCCAGGTCGCCAAAATCAATAACTTTGGCGTCTTGATGCTGTCGCGCCAGAGATTGCGCAGCAGTTTTATGGAATCGTCCTATGTGCCGTGCCCGCATTGTTTGGGTGCCGGTGTGGTGCCGTCCATCCAGACGGCGGCGATCATCATGTTCCGCCATTTACAGGAAAAACTGTTGGCGAAATCGGCCCAGAAAATCATCATGACGGTGCCGACCGATGTGGCGGTGTATCTGTTGAATCACAAACGCGCCGAATTGGCCGAGATGGAGGCCAAATTCGAAACCGAAATCGTGATCGTGGGGGACGACAGCCTGCTGAACATCGATCAATATTCGATCCAGCGTGTGGCCCCGGAACAGAACAAGACCGAAGACATCTTGACCGCGCATGCGCCGTCGACCGATGTGAAAAAGAAAAATCCACAGCATTTGGATGCCAAAAAGACGACGATGAACGCCCCGCGGCGTCGTCGGAAACGCCCGGCGCCCAAGAAAAAGACCCTGTGGCAGAAAATTGTCGGTTAAAAAATCCCCCGTTTGGGGGATTTTTTTATCAGAGTGCAGCGTTCAGATAATGGAACTAATACCGTTCTTAAAGAACTCCAATTCCCTTGTCATTCCCGCCTGCGCGGGAATGACAAGAGTTTTAAAGTTCCAAGTATTAGCACACACCAGAACACAATGGATCCCGACCTTCGTCGGGATGACGGTTAGAAACGGTGCTTTAGTTCTCCTCCGTTGGAGGAGTACCGGTGAAACCGGGGAGGTGGTTAGAGCCTACGTATTCTAGAAACTGAACTCTCTAACCAGACCGTCGATGCCGTCGCCACCCCTTCCAGGGAACACTCTCGCACTTGGCGTCATCCCGACGACCGGGCCCCGCGCAAACCCTGTTTGCGTGGGTGGTACGTGGTCGGGATCCATTGTAATCTGAGGGTGGGCAGAAATCGTGTTGACATGGAAATAGGATTTTTTGTATGATCGTCCCAGATGACTTTATGGAAATACTTCTTAAAAATTTATTTGAAATTTTGGCCCATGACGCTGATGACCCTGTTTGGGTATGCCGGGGTGATGGTCTTTGATACGTTAATGCCGGCGTATGTGGCCAAGAGTATTACGTCTGTGGTGATGGGCGGGCGCGATGTATCGTTGACGTGGTTGATGGGGGTGGCGGCCGCGTATTTGGCCGTGATCGTCTTTCATTTAGTGGAAAGTGGTTATTGGTCATGGCACCAGGCCCCGCGGCGTCGCTGGATTCATATGGATTTGTATCGTCAGGTAATGCGTCACAAACGGTTTGAAAATTTCAAAAAATACCCGCCGGAATATTGGGTGGATGCCATTTACAATATTCAAAATGGGGAAACGTCATTTGAGATGATGTTTAATGTGCCCCGCCGGATGTTGGCGGTTATTGTTATCTTTATCATCAATGCGGTTATCTTTTTCCGCCAAGATATTGTGGTGGCGTGCTTTGTTTTGACGCCAGCGCTGGCGACATTATCGTATGCGCTGTATCTGTCGATAAAATTAAATCCGATGCGGGCAAAACTTGATCGGGCACGGGTGGATTTGCGTCAATCGGTGGCCGATTCCCTGACCAATATTCGGTCGGCGCGGGCGCATGCCCAATTGGACCAAGAAATCAAAAATATCGATGATGAAAACCGGGCCTTTACAGATAAGGACACGAATATTCAAAAGGTAAATTGGCGATTGATTATTTCGCCGCGCGTGGTCAGTGGAATTTGCCTGATTTGTGCCCTGTGGTTTGGCATAAACGCGTATTTCAATGGGAAAATGACGTTGGATTTGTTGGTGTTTATGATTGTGTCGCTGTCGTCCGCCATGCGTATGGTCGAAGATTTGAAATTTCCGATTGCCCATTATTTTGATCGGATGGCATCGGTCCGGCGCAGTTTTCAAATCATCTATGGCGATGCGGAACCGGAGGGCAATTCTCATCGGCGCCTGGGGGCGATAAAATCAATTCGCGTGGATGATGTGTCGTTTTGTTATGATGGGGATAATGTGTTGAATCATCTCTCGTTCAATATTGCCGCCGGCCAGCATATTGGGATTCATGGGCACAGTGGGGCAGGTAAAACCACGTTGTTTAATTTGATTTTGGGATTGTATCGCCCGCAAACGGGGAACGTGTTCATCAATGATATCCCCTTGGACCAGTTGGATATAAACAGTGTGCGCCATCGTATCTTTATGTCGGTTCAAAACGCGCCGTTGTTAAATCGCAGCCTGCGCGATAATATTAAATTCGCCAATCCGGGCATTTCAGATGCCCAGATGATAACGGCCGCGCGCCAGGCCCAAATTCATGATTTTATTATGTCTTTGCCGGATGGCTATGATACTGTTGCCGGTAATGTTGGGGCGCGCCTGTCCGGCGGCCAGATAAATCGCATTATGTTGGCGCGGGCCTTTGCCAGTGGGGCGGATGTTTTACTGTTGGATGAACCGACGGCGGCGGTTGATGCCAAGACCGAGGCCAAGATTATGCGCACAATAAGCCAGGAATTTCGCCATCGGACCATTGTGATTATATCCCATACCGCGGCGGTATTGGAAAGTATGGATGCCGTTATCAAATTCAAGAAAAGTGGCGTCTTGTGTTAAAAGTCCCCCCGTTTGGGGGATTTTTTTGCCATTGACAATGGGGGATAGGGGCCTATAATTTTGTCCACTATGAAACAACGGAATATGATATGGATTATCCAGATTTAACCCCGGCGCAACAGGCCCGTGTGGAAGAAATGCGCCGCATGACGCCCCGCGAATGGGATGCGCTGTGCAAGGGGTGTGGAATTTGTTGCCTGACCAAGGTTGATATGGGGGGCGGTGTGACTGTTTATTTAAATCGGTGCTGCGCGCATTTGGATACGGCAACGCGGCGGTGTCGCATTTATAACACACGCCTGACCCAGCGGCGGGAAAGATGTAAAAAGGTGGATTTGGACGTGGTGTTGGCGGGGCAATTGGTGCCGGCGTCGTGTGGGTATCGGGAATATATCTTTGGCCCGGCGCAGTTCCCCGCGCGGGTGGATTTTACGTCGGTGCGCCCCATGCGCGACGGCGACTTTGAAAAAATGAGCACGGCCGATGTGCTGCGCCATATCATTGCCGGATCCAACCGATGGAATGAACGATAAAGGTTATCGGATGGCCCCCTATATTGATGCCCATTGCCATTTATATGACGGCGCGGTTTGTGGCGCGGCGGATGCGGGTGGGTGGATTGTCAATGCCACGAATGAATCCGAATGGGGGGGGCTAATCGCGGCGGCATCCGGGACCGTTTTTCCGGCCATCGGGATTCATCCGTGGTATGCCGATGCCGCGGTCCCGGGGTGGGACACGCGATTGGCGGATTTATTACAGGTGCAGCCCGAATTGATGGTGGGGGAAATTGGCCTGGATCGGGCGCGCGGTGATATGGCGGCCCAGAACCACGTTTTTGCCCGGCAAATGGATTTGGCGGCCCGGTTTCAACGCGCCGTGCATGTGCATGTGGTGCGGGCGTGGGACGTGGTTCTGGCCGATTTGGCACGGCGGCGGGAATTGCCGCCGGCGATTGTCCTGCATGGGTTTCGGGGGAATGCGGACATCATGCGGCAATTGATGCACTATCACAATATTTACTTTTCGTTCGCGCGCGCGGATGCACCGGGCGTGGAAATGGCGCCGGTGACCCGCATC
>JAAVBR010000015.1 GCA_014802705.1 bacterium
CAAGCCCTTTACCACACACCACAATGCCTTGGATGCGGATTTTCAATTGCGCATTTCGCCGGAATTATTCTTGAAACAGGCCATCGGTGCCGGTTTTGACCGCGTGTACGAGGTTGCCAAAGATTTCCGGAACGAAGGCATGGACGCCACCCATTTGCAGGAATTTACCATGGTGGAATGGTATGCCGCGTATTGGGATTACAAACGCAATATGCAATTCACGTGGGATCTGGTCCAGGATTTGATCATGAAATCGCGCGGCACATTACAGATTGAATACCAGGGCACGCCGTTGGATTTCTCGTCCTATGACACGATTGATTACACGGCCCGGATGAACGAATTGTTCGGGTGCAATATTTTGGACTTTGACGATGTGGATGCCCTGCGGGATCAATTGGTTAAAAACGGCATGTTCCCGGCGGGGGAATTGGATGACTTGAAATCCATCCCGACCCTGGTCGATTATGTGTACAAGCGCAAGATTCGCATCAATATCGTCAAACCGACATTCCTGTATAACTATCCGGCGTATATGGTGCCCCTGGCACGGCGCAGTGACGATGATACGCGGCGCATCGATATGTTCCAATTGTTGGTGGCCGGCGCCGAAATCTGCAAGGGGTATTCTGAATTGGTCAATCCCGTGCAACAGTTGGCGGCCTTTGAAGAACAGGCCAAGAATATATCCAATGGCGATGAAGAGGCCTTTAATCCCGACAACGATTTTGTGCGGGCCATGGAACACGGATTTCCCCCGATTTCCGGTGTGGGCATGGGGGTGGATCGTCTGGCCAGTATCATTTTCGACCAGCCGACCCTGCGCGATGTGATTTTATTCCCGATTATGAAGTAGACCCCATGACGCACGAAGATTATATCCAGGCCATGGTTGCCGATCACGATCGGAAAAATCTGGACGCGATTGATCGCGCCCTGGCCACGGGCCGCATCAATGACGAGGCTGCGCAATACCTGAAAAACCTCTATAGCGATGGGATGAAATGGTATCGCGAGATGTTTTATTTCCTGGGGCGGTGCTTTGGCGCGCCCAAGGCGCCCGTTATGCGGTACGATTATGCCAGCGACAGTGCGATTGATGAACCCATCTTGATTTCGGATATTACGCCATTGTCCCCCTATATCGTGAATCACCGTTTGGATGCGGATCCCATGCGCAATCAATTCTTTGATGTGCGGGCCGGCCATCGGGTGGATTTGGCGGTGTCATCCATTGTGACGGTGATTGTCGGCGCGCAAAAGAATATCAATCGCGCCCTGGACAAGGTTACGGGAAAATATTACAGCAAATATGTCGACGAAGTGGCCGATACCGTCTATCGCGTGATTGCCGCCCATGATCGGCCGGCATCCGCCACCGCCATTGCGGATAAAATCCGGGCCAAATTGATGGAAAAATATAATTCCACCCCGTCCGAGGCTGTGTTGTCCATCATCGGATCCGGGCACGAGAAAATTGCGGTGGATTTGGTGCGCGCCTTGGACCAGGTCAAGCGGCCGCGCATGCGCCTGCAAGACGTATGGCGGGCAAAATGTTTGTTTGACTTGGTACCCCAGGCACGAACGTTTATCGAACGCGTGCGGGCGATGATGCCGGATCGTATTTTGTCGGTCCGCGACAGTTTTTATGATACGGACAATCCGCGCAATTATCGCGACGCCAAAATCATTATCGATATTGGAACCGACGGCGTGGTCATTCCGATGGAAATTATTTGCCAGGTGCGAACGTTCTTTGACTTTGAACGGCGCACGCATGATACGTATGAATTATCGCGCGAAACCACTGCCACCAAAACCCAGTCCATGGATCGGATTGTGGCCGACATGCATGCCGGCGGGGTCAAAGAATACAATTTGTTGGTGGTACGCTGTCTGGAAGATTTGTTTGAACGCGTGGGGTGGAATATTTTATACAGCCACGGGTTAAATATCCCGATGTTTGATGGATTCCCCAAGGATTGCACCCTGTATTATCCCCCGAAAATGGTGGATACCATTATGGACAAATTGGATAACGCGGTGGCGAACGAACTGTTTCGCCTGACCGCATCGCCGGCGCCGTTGACCCTGGCCCAGGAAAGTGAAATCTTTCGTTGGATGGCGCGCTTTGTTTTGGTCACGGCGATGCCGTACACGGACGAAAACTGGACGGTGCCGACAGACACCATGGGCGGCAAACTGTTCAACTTTGTCATGAAAGAGGTTCAGCGTTATTACAAAAAGCCCAATCCCCAAAAGGCCTAGGAAATCATACAATAAACCCCGGCGCGCAATTTCCTTGCGTTTGTTGGCCGAATACGTCACAATGGAATCAGGTCTAACAGCATAACATAAGGAAACGATTATGCGTCAAGGTAAAGTAAAATGGTACAACGGCAAAAAGTGTTTTGGATTCATTACGCCCGATGCCCCGAATGAAAACGGCAATACAGACGATGTTTTTGTGCATTCCAGCGCCCTGAAAGCGGCCGGATTGCGGTTTTTAAATGAAAATGATACGGTCGAATTTGATGAAGAGGTACGTAACGACAAACTGTCGGTGACGACATTGAAATTGATCGAACGCGATGCGGAATCCGCCCGTCGGTTCCAGGAACGTCGCGCCCAGTATCGCCAACGCGAATCTGTCGCGCAAGAGGCGGAACCCCGCCGCCGCGGCTTCGCATTCTGGAAGAAATAAAAAAATCCCCCAATCGGGGGATTTTTTTAGTTATAAGATATAAGTTATAAATTATAAAAAAGACCACCTCCCCCCTTCGGGGTACTCCTCCACAGGAGGAGAACTTTGCATCGTTTTTAAGAACTTAAAGAACGGACCAAGTTCCCCTCTGCGGAGGGGTGGGCGAAGCCCGGGGTGTCGGAAATTCCCCTCCTGTGGAGGGGTGGCCCAAAATCGGGCCCCGCGGAAATGTAAATTTCCGTGGGTGATATCGCCGGGGTGGTCTTTTTTAGTGTTGCGTGAAACGCCGCAACGTGGTATAATCCGTGGCGTAGAGCGTGAAAACACTATGCCTAATCCAAAGGGACGTTTGCATACGACAATAATCCCAAAATAAAAATCCCAGAAATCCGCACTTTTTCCCTCCGCTCTTTATGCCTAATCCAAACGTCGGTTTGTTTTCGGCAAATGCCGCGACCTGTTCAGGACGTATCATAAATGCAGATGGTGAAGGATTGCCGGGTGCCCCCATTCAGTTCTATGGAACCCGAAACGGCACGTCAACGGATATAGACGGCTATTATACCTTTACATCATCAGATTATTGTCAGACGGGGAAATATATAGTGGTTTCCTATACTGGATTTGTCCCGCAAAAAATTTTGATAACACCCCAAAATATGACAGGACAGACAATTTATATGCCCCAAGCAGATTGGAATGTTGAACGATGTCTAAATAAATATTACGCCAATTGGGCCAACGGCACAGGCACCTGTACGCGATGTCCCGCCAGTGGTTCCATTGTGGCCAACAGTCGAATACACAGTGATCCGTATGAATACAGTGATGTCACCGATTGTTATATCCCGGCCAATACAGAGTATTCGGACACCAGTGGCACATATCAATATACGGCGGCCTGTTATTATACTGAATAAAACGCCCCGGTGGGGTGTTTTTTTTATTTGCCTTTTAAAATACGGGCTTTGTTTTTATCCCATTCGCGGCGTTTGATGGTTTCGCGCTTGTCCACTTTGTTTTTACCGTATCCGATCCCCAGCAAAACTTTGATCCGGCCGCGATGGTTGAAATAGAGTTTTAACGGCACAATCGTTGCGCCTTTTTCCTGTAATTTGCCGATCATGCGGTTGATCTGGGACCGGTGCAGCAACAGTTGCCGCGGGCGCCGTTCGTTAAAGTTCACATATCGCACCGCGGTGGGTAATTTCTGAATTTCCACCCCCGCCAGGCACAGGTCGTCGCCCCGCCGCTGAACAAAACCGTCGATAATCGTCACCAGGCCATATCGGATGGATTTAACCTCAGCCCCCGTCAGGGCCAGGCCAGCCTCGATCGTGTCATCAATGGTGTAACTGAACCGCGCCTTGCGGTTTTCAGAAATCTGACCGGATTTAATCAGTTGGCGCGCCATGAGGGGACCCTTTAGAATGTCATCAGGCTGATTTGCCCGGGGTTGTTTTCAGACGGCCGCTTTTTAAAGAAATACCATGCCGCCCCGGCGACCAACAGGCCTGCCGCCACCGAAATCACCACGATTTGGCCGGTGTTGCTGTGCTTTTTCGCCGATGTGCGCACGTCACAATTACCGTCCAGACACGGATTACTGGGCAGGTTTTCATAATTTGGAATTTCCCAATCGGGCCGCGGGGATTCACGTTCTGCCAGTGCCGGTCCCACAAAAACCGTCAAAAATGCCATACTGATCAATAATTTGCGCATGATATGCCCCTTTGTGTTGTTCTGTATTTGGATCATAGTCATTCGGCCGCGTCAACACAAGCCTTTATTTTCGGATACAATGCCAACGTATTTTCCCGTAATTGGGGCGCCAACGCGTCCAGTGATACCCCCATCACATCGGCCAAAACGCGTGCGGTTTCCACCACAAAGGCGGATTCACACGTTTTGCCGCGGTGGGGCACCGGGGCGCAGTATGGCGCGTCGGTTTCAATCACCAATCGGTCCAGCGGCACACGCGCAAAGATGTCGCGCACGTCGCCGGCGTTTTTGAATGTGATAATACCACTGGCCGAAATATAGAATCCCCGATCCAGCATCGTGCGCGCCAAATCCCATGATCCGGTAAAGCAATGCAAGACGCCGCGCACATCCGCCGTGCGCAAAATCGCCATGGTATCATCGTCGGCGTCGCGCGTGTGAATCGCCACGGGCAGGGCGGCCGTCCCGGCCATCGCCAATTGTGATTCAAACAGTTTGATTTGGGCCGCGCGCGTGTCGCGCCCATAATGATAATCCAATCCGATTTCGCCGATGCCGACGACGCGCGGATGCCCGAAAACATCCGGGGTTAAAACGGCCGACGGGTCGGCGTCCGGGTATTCGGGATGAATACCGACGGTGCAAAAAATATTGTTATGCGTTGCGGCCAAATCGGTCGCCGCCGCCACGTCGCCGGGCGCCGCGCAGGCACAGATCATGGTATCCACGCCGGCCGCGGCCGCACGCGCCATGACCCCGTCCAGGTCGGGAATCGCGTGACCGTCGTCGCCGATTAAATGACAATGGGTATCTATAAACATTTTTGAATGTCGCGAATGATTTTAAAAATACTGATTTCCGGTTCCAAATAAATCCGGTTCATGTCGGCGATGGCGGTTGTGACCGACGGATACAGATCCGCCAGGCCGTATGACGCCACCACATCCAACAAAATGCCGTGCAGGGCCGGGTCGGGCGCAATCTTTTTCGCCATGGCCATCATGTCGCCGGCATTACAATGGGGGTTGTTCAACATGTCGATCAATTCGGCATAGACCGCATCCCCGCCGGATTTTTTCAGGTTGGCGATTTTCCCAAAACTGCCGTTCGCCAGGCGCAGCGTCGCGGTGCTGACATCTTCGCCCGGTAAAAATTTGGTGCATAAATCGCGCAGTTCCGAAATGTTCAACGGGTGCATTTTTTCCACGCGCGCGCGCGACCGCACGGTCGGCAACACGTTGGACAATTGGTGCACCACCAACAGAAACAATGTCTTGGCCGGCGGTTCTTCCAGTAATTTTAAAATCGCGTTCGATGCGGCCGTGTTTAATTCATCCACAGAATCGATCAGCACCACCCGCCAATCGCCCGACATGGACGACATCTGCATTTTTTCAATCATGGCGCGCACGGTATAGACCGAAATCACCTTGCCATCCGATTTAACCTTGCCGTCTTTATCAATATTGCGGGCCAGGTCGATGATAAAAAAATCCCCCACGTTGCCATAGACCATTTTGGCAATTTTATACGCCAATGTGGCCTTGCCAATGCCGCGCGGGCCCGACAACATCCACACTGGATGGATCGGGTGCGTATCGCGTTTTTCCCAGGCGTCTAAAAACGTGCGCCATGTCGTCGCATGCCCAATCAGGGTATCGTTGTCCATGGGGTCGGGAAAATTAAAGGTCGGTGCCTTTTTCGGTGCCATTATTTGCCCCCAAATATCACGCCGATGTTCTTGATCAAACGCCCCAGGAACTGGGTCTTGGATACGCGGGTTTTCGCGACCAAGGGCGCGCGTGCGATCACACGGCCATCCCATTCGGCCAAGATTTCGCCGATTTTGGTGCCGGCGGCCACGGGGGCGGGAATGGGTTCTTCGTATCGGGCCAACACGCGCAGGGACGCGGTCGATTTGTTTTTTGGCAATGTCACGGCAAAGGTTTTATCCACCGTGGCGGCGACATTTGCCGCGCGGCCGTACCAGACCGGAATCTGGGCCACGGTGTCGCCCGGCCGATAAAAGACGCGGGTGGTCGTCGTCGCGTATCCGTGTTCCAATAATTTCTTCATTTCTGCGGCCAAGGCATCGTGCCCCGCCACATTCAGGCCATTGATCACGCCGATTAAACGCCGGCCGCCCACGTTGGCCGATGCCACCATGCCGTAACCACCGCTGTCGGTGTGGCCGGTTTTCAGACCGTCGGCGCCGCCCATCGTGAACAGTAATTTATTGTAATTCAGCGTGTGTGTCCGGCCCCAATCACGGCACCAATTGGATTCATATTCGGAAAATTCAAAACGCCGCGTCGCAAACATCGGATAGATGTCGGGATGTTCCCGAATGACATACGCCGCCAGGGTCGCCAATTCACGACTGGTCATCAAATTGTTCGGATGGGGCAGGCCGGACGCATTCCCAAACGTCGACATCGGCATGCCGATTTTGCGGGCGTGTTCCTGCATCATGGCGGTAAAGGCGCCCTCGGACCCCGCCAACTTTTCGGCCACCACGACCGACGCGTCGCCCCCCGACAACACGATCAGGCCCAAGATCAAATCCCGCACCGTGACCGATTGACCGGCGATTAAACAAATCTTGCTGGCCGGGGCCCAGGTCGGGTTGGTATAGTCGGCGTTTTCGCTGACCGGGAAACGGTCGTCCATCGTGACGCGCCCGGCCTTGATTTCATCAAACAAGACCGCCAGCGTCATCAATTTGATCATCGACGACGGCGGCATCAATGTGTCCGCATTCTTGGCCACGATTTCCATGCCGGAATCATAATCGATTAAAAATGCCGATTTGGCGCGCGTGGTAAAGTCCGCATGCGCCGCCGGGGTTAGTAGAATAAAGAGCAGGGTTAGTAATTTCTTTCTCATAGTACCCATGATCCTAGCAATTAAAATCCCCCTTGCCAACAGAATTTTTTCTAGTTCGATTTATGATTGCCGACACCCCGGCCATATCACCCACGAAAATTTGCAATTTTCGCGGGGCCCGATGTTGGGCCACCCCTCTTGGACATGAGGGGAACTGATACTGTCCTAACACTTGAAAATAAAGAACTTCACTTTTGTCACTCCCGCGGCGGCGGGAGTGGGTCTATAAAATTAAAAGAACGATGCTTTAGAGTAAGAGACCCTATTCCCGCCTACGCGGGAATGACAAAAGGTTCTTAAGTTTTTTATTTTAAAACTTTGTCGATCACAATGGATCCCGGCCTTCGCCGGGATGACGGTGCTTTAGGTTCCCCTTATGTACAAGAGGGGTGGACGCGTAGCGGACGGGGTGTCGGAAAACATGTTGCAAAAATCGGCGCAATGTGTTACGATTCCTGGCGTTGGGCGGGAAATAACTGTGCCTAATCCAAACCACCGTTTGGATTGGGACATGCGTAAGACAAAGAAATCCCAGAAATCCGGGAAAATGAAACCAAAAAAATATGCCTAATCCAAACGGTGGTTTTAGAACAACATCGAGGAAATTAACATGCGCACCAAGAACAAAGATGTGAATACGGCGAAACTGCCGAAATCATTGTGGAAATTTTATGTCATGGCCCTGTGGCCGTGGAAATGGATGCTGTTGCTGTACGGGGCGCTGGTGCTGGGGATTTCATTCGATCGGATTTTACAGCCCCTGATTTCCAAATGGGTGGTGACGATCTTTGAAGGGCCCGTGCCGGCGGGATACACCTTTGTATCCTATGCGGTGACGATGCTGGTGCTGATTGCGGGGTTGAATCTGTCGATTTCCACGTGTGGGTTGATTCGTGACTGGATTCAATCGCATTGGATGATTAAATCCCGGCGGCATGTGTCGGAAATTTTAACCGATTATGTGCATCACCAATCGATGTCGTTCTGGATGAACCGTATGACGGGTCAGGTCAACAGTCAAATGAATTATATCGCCAACGGGTATGATGCCATTCGCCTGCTTTGGGTGGCCATCATGCGTATTCTGACCATCTTTATCAATGGCGCGTTGCTGTTTCAGATCAATTATATCCTGGCGGTGGCGTTCTTGGCGATATTGATTCTGCGCGTGGTGTATGCGTGGATATTCCGGGGGGCTTTGGCCCGGGCGATCAAAGAAGAATCGTCGGTGCAGAGTAAGTTGTCCGGTAAACTGGTGGACAGCCTGTCGAATTATTCATTGGTGAAATTATTTGCGCGCCGTCGGGGCGAAGAAAAATACTTGGCCCCGGTGCGAACCGAACAGGTTGATGTTGCGTTGAAACGAAAGCATTTGGAACGTACATTCTGGTGGGTGCCGGGCATGATGTGGGATATGTGTTTCAGTCTGATTTTGGGCCTGTGCGTTTGGTTGTATATGCGCGGCGACATGCAGTTGGCCGAGGTGATGTTCACCACCAATGCCTATTTCATGGTGATGGGGACGGTCGCGAATCTGATTGAAATGATGCCGAATATCATTGAAAAATTGGGATCCGCATCTAAGGCTTATGAAGAATTGGTCGTGCCGATTGATATTGTGGATGCCGCGGATGCCAAGGCCTTGACGGTCACGCACGGCGACATTGAATTTAAAAACGTGTCGTTCAAGTATCGGGGCAAGCGTGCCGGCGTCTTGGATAACTTTAACCTGCATATCCGGCCCGGGGAACGCATTGGGGTCGTTGGCGCGTCCGGGGCGGGCAAGACGACGTTGGTGAATCTGTTGATGCGGTTCTTTGATC
>JAAVBR010000016.1 GCA_014802705.1 bacterium
GAAATTAAGAACGGGACAAGTTCCCCTCTGGCAAGAGGGGTGCCACGAAGTGGCGGGGTGTCGGCATCTGAACTCTGCACTCTGAAAACTGAACTCTAAAAAAATCCCGCCCGATTGGGCGGGATTTTTATTCTGGTGCCGGTGATAGGACTTGAACCTACGACCCCCTCATTACGAATGAGATGCTCTACCAGCTGAGCTACACCGGCGCGTTCCCTACTATACAGGCTTTGATTCCAAAGATCAAGGGTAAATTTCGCCCTGCCCCCGCATTTTATTGGGTGATTTTACGCTTGATTTCGCGAATCCGGGCCAGGATTTCTTTTAAATCCGTGTCATTCAACGGGGTGTGCGATCGATTTTGCACCTCGTCCGCCAGGACAATGCACAGCGTCGCCAACAGCGCACTTTCCGGCAACGGGCCAATTTTATCCAAGATTTCGCGCGCACGGGCATCCACCATTTTGCCCAGTTCGATCAGCCGTGCCTCTTGCCCGTCTTCGCACCCCATGGGATAATTTTTATTGACGATGGGAATGGATACAACGCTCATTTCAACTTCTTTAATAATTCCAAACTGCGGTCGATCATGTCCACCGCGCCGGCATTTTTTTCACGCAGGTTTTTCACCTGTTGGGTCAGGATGGCCACCTCCAGATCCGTCTGCTTGCCCGCGGCGACGGCCGCCGACCGCAATTTGGACACGGTTTCATCCAGACTGGCCAATTCTTGAAAAATCTGTTGTTTAATATCTGTCATGCCCATCAGTTTAAGATATTTTTTATAGGCGTTCAACCCAAAATGTGATATAATGGGCCCGCACGGGGGCAAGTATTTATATGAAAACCAAAATTATCTATATTTCCGGGAATGAAATTTTTGATATGCAGGACATTCGCGCCGCATTTGAAGAGGTGCGTACCGCCCTGAATCTGGGGACAGACACCGTGCTGTTTGGCGTCCCCGTGGACAGCGACAGCGCCATTGCCGCCCCATTGGCGACCGCGACGATGGCCGGCGCCGTTGAATCCGCGGTTTCCCCCGCGGTCGAACCGGAACCCGTGCCAGCAGAAGAACCCGCCGCGACAGAGATTGAGGCCGTGATAGAGCCGGAACCCGAACCAGAGGCAGAGCCTGAGGTTGAACCAGAGCCGGCGGCCGAACCCGCCCCGAAAAAACGGCGTGCGGGGCGCCCCAAAAAGAAAGCCCCGGTTGATGACCCCGTGGCGACGGCATCCGACGATGCGCCGACCGATGATGCGGCGCCGGTTGTGGATGCGCCCACGGACACCCCCGACAAAGTGATTCCGATTTTATCCGTCTTGGCCGCGCAACAATCCATGGCATCGGACGCGGCGGCGGACGCCCCCATGGACACACCCCATGACACAGAGGACGCCGGGAACGACGACGTGGACACGATCGAATCTGACGACGTCGATGACGAAACCGTTGTGGAACGGGTCACCATCGAAGACATGATCAGTGACGAGGCCCCCGTCCCGGATGTTGAAAAAACATTGGAACAATTATTGGAAAAGATGACCCCCCTGCGCGAGGATCATCCCGAAGACACCATCCCCCCCATGCGCGACGACGCGATGCCTGATGCGCCACGCGATGACGCGGACGTTCCGGTGGTGGATCCGGATGCCACATTGGAACAATTGGCGACCGAATTTGCCGAAAGCCAGGACACCATCACAGACGTGCCCCCATCGCCCCAGGGCGGAAAAATCGGCAAGTTAAAAAATATTTTGCCGTTCAAGAAGGCCAAACGCGAAGACCCCGGTTTGATGGGCGACCTGTTCGGATGGGCCGGCATCGCCGCCAATGACGACGAATTTTCCATCCCCGGTTTCTTTACCAACGCCGCCGCAAAAAAATAAAGCATTCGGGCCCGTTCCATGAACACAGAAACCATTGTCCGATTGCTGCGAAATTCCGGTTATCACGTCCTGGGCGCCGACGGGTCTTTTATTTATATGGAAGATCCGGGCTGCATCCTGCGCAGTTTTGACGTGTTTTTGGACTATGCCTGGTTGGGGGTGTCTTTTATTGCGGGCATGCTGTTGTTCGCGTGGGCCATCAGTTTAATCCGCGGCATCAAGACCGATATGATGATGAACATTCGGAATCTGGTTTTGATTTTTGGCACGCTGGCGTTGGCGCGACCGATTGTGAATTTTATCTATGGCGACGATCTGTTCGCCCGCGGGTGCCGCACCATTTCGGTCAGCATCAGCGAAGTCAATCGCCTGGTGGATACGCGGCAATTGGATGACGGCGACGCCCATATGGAAAACATCAATATCCAGGACACCGGCGCCACCTGGGACCAGGCCCGGATTTATTAAAAAAATCTTAGATAAAATTCAGATTGCGGGCGGAATAAACCGTCATCCCCGCCACCAGATAATGATCGAATAATTCCACCCCCATGGGCGATAAAATATCCCGTATAGATGTCGTCAATTCAATATCGGGCGTCGAAAACGGCATGCCGGCGGTCGGATGATTATGCACCAACACGATGGACCGCGCATGTAAATTCAGCGCCCGTTGAACAATTTCACGGGGATAAACCTGGGCAAAGTCAACGGTGCCGACACTGTGCGTGACATCGGCCAACAATTTATAATCCCCATCCAGATACAGAACATGAAATTCTTCGATTTCTTTGCCCATCAACATGTTGCGGCAATAATTGGTCAAAACGGTTATATCATGAAAAATGGGTTGCCGGGTCAATTGTTCCTGGTCATCCAACAGGTGTAAGGCATGCACCGTTTTGATGCGCCGCGCGGTCTTGGCCCCGACGCCCGGCATTTGTTTCAAGGATTCAAACGACGCGGCCAAGATTTGATGCACCCCACCAAACTTTGCCATCAATCGCCGGGCCAATGGCCGCACATCCCGCCGCGGAATCACATCGCACAGCCAGAGTTCTACGACCTCGGCCGGGGATAATTTATTGTCTAAAAATTTATCCTCTAACCGTTGACGATGACCGGCCCGCAGGGCGGCATCATCCCATTCGGGATCCATGATTTTGTTCATTCGCCGGACGCCATTTTTTCGGTAAAGATAATCACCCCGTCTTCGGTAATCCCCAGGGTATGTTCCCACTGGGCCGACCAACCGCCGTCCACCGTACGCGCCGTCCAACCGTCCGCATCAATGCGACAATCGGCCCGCCCCATACAGATCATGGGTTCAATCGTAAAGACCAGCCCCGGCACCATTTTCACCCGATCCCAACGCTTGTCATAAAAATGATAAATCTGGGGATCATCGTGCATCACCTTGCCAATGCCATGACCCACAAAATCACGCGAAATGGAAAAGCCGTGCGGGGTGACCACTTCTTCGATCACGTGCCCGATTTCCGACAACGGCACCCCCGGCCCACAGACGGCGATGGCGCTGTTCAGGGCGTCTTGGCAAACCTGGACCAATTTGCGATGCGGGGGGGTAACATTGCCAATCATAAACATGCGCGACGCGTCGCCGTGAAACCCCTTATACTCGGCCGTTAAATCAACGTTGACGATGTCGCCATCCTTTAAAATAACATCATCGCTGGGGATGCCGTGCACGATCACATCATTGACCGACGTGCAGATACTTTTGGGATAACCCTGGTACCCCAGGTCCGACGAACGGGCCCCGTTGGCGCGTAAAAATTCAGCCACCAGGCGATCGATTTCCCCGGTACTGACGCCGGCCCGCACATGCGGCGTGATAAAATCAAAACACCGGGCCACCAAATCCCCGGCCGCACGCAGACGCTTAAAATCCTTGGGCGCATAGACGGATGCTAACATATCAGTTTCTTCTCCTTAGTGATAATTTGGCGGCCCGCACGGCCAATTTCAACGCAAAGTCGCGCAGCAATATTTCCCCGGGCATCCCCGTCGTGCGCAATTGGCGTTCCAATTCGTTCAGGCGCACCAACACCCCCGAAATTTCGGATTCCGGCCAGATCTTGACCGCCATGTTGAATTTATCGGCCACCTTCCAAAACAGGCGTGGCATCTGGCCATCAACCACCGCCACCAATAATTTTTTGAAATGCCCGTCCAACATACGCACCAACATATTGGGTTCCGCATTATCATACAGCAACCGGTCCAACGCGGTCAGGGTCTGTTGAATATACCCCGCGGTCAGGGAATATAAAAATTCGTCCGTATCGGCCGCCGCCGTATCCGGCAGACATTTTTCCACGTCTTCGATATCAACGGTCTTTTTATCATCGACATACAGGGCGATTTTGGTTAAAAACCCGCGTGTAATCCCGCGATCGCCCCCCAGATGTGTCGTCATATACGTCATGGCGTCGGGTTTAATCTGGGTAATGCCGGCGGCGAATAATTCCCGCTGAATCAACGCGCCCAGGGTCCGCGCATCGTCGGTATAGCACGCCAGGGCCGCGATGTTATCCCCGCCTTCAAACAGGGCCCGCAATCCGCCCCCGGCGCGCAAATCCCCCCCGCATACAATCACCGTCGCACACAGGGACGCATGCGTCACCAATTCAGAAACCAACCGCGCATCGGAATCGCCCGCGTGGGAAATGATCACCATCTTGCGACCGCCGAACATAGATGGACTGCAACTTTCGGCGAACAAGGCGTCTTGCTTTTCCCGCAAATCATCGGCATCAATCGTGAATAAATTGTCCCGTTCAATGGCCAATTTTTCCACCGCCCGGTCACAGTATTCATCCACCTGGCCGGCGTCGGGGCCATAAATTAAAACGGCACGGATGGTGGCAATGCCGTTGTTAAAATCGGCGTCTTTCCATTTCATTGCGCCGCCACCTGTTTATCCGCCCGGCGGGTTTCCGCGATAACGCGACTGCCGATCTGGGTGGCCAAAACCTGAATCGTGTTGGACACCGCGTTGTTGTACGACGCGTTGGCCGCCACCAAATACCCCACAAAGGCATAAGATTCCGACGCCGATTCCGTGCCGCGCGCGATGGTATCATCACCGCGTGACAATGTGTATGTGGCGGATAATTTCACCTCGCGCCAGGATGCGTCCCCGGTGGATTCCAATCCCTTGTACAATGTGACGGGGTCATTTAATTTAACCACCAGGGTATAGGACGCGCCCGTGTTATGCGCCCCGCCAAATTGGGTGTTTAACGCGTTGCGCAATTCAATGCCGTTGATCCCTGCGATGGGGGAAACATAGACATCCGTGGCGTCACCGGTGAACATGGGTTGAAATCCACAACCCGCCAGCATAAAAAGCATCAGATATTTTTTCATACGCCCGGCCCCAAACCCTGTTTTCCTGTTGAACTTGATTGTTATTTTAGCTAGACTTTCCATAAATCGCAAGAGGGAATGATGAATATTTTTATTCTGTTTTTGGTGGCTTTGTTCATGGCCGGATATTTCCTGATGGACAGCCCCAGCCAGAATATCGCCGCCCATGATACGGACACGGCCGTGGCCACGGCCGACCTGCGATCGATCGCCCAATGTACGGCCGCCGCGCATAACGCAATGCTGAACGGGGATACGTTCGACGATTTTTGCGTCACACAAAATAATATCACCAGCCAACAGATCTGTCTGAATAATCGCGGGGCCATTACCAAGTGCGAAATTGTTCGCCGCACCAAGCCGGACGCCAGTTTTGTCATCACGATCGCCGATGCGGTCCCCGACGATCGGTATAACGCCATGATGGAAATCTTGGGCGACGATTTTCCCGACGTCGGCACGTTCGGCATATACCAAGACGGCAAAATCATATCGGGCGGCACCACCCACCCCCGATCGGTGCCAAAAAATATTGTGTCCAACATGAAAATCGCCAACGGACAATTGGTCTATTTAACCCAATATGAAATGCCGGACGCCGACACCGAATTTGCCGCGCCCGACCCCATCGATATTAAATGCCCGGTGGGCACCGTCGCCACATATCGGTTCAGCCGTTGGCAATGCATCGGCATCAACACCAAGACCAACTGTGCGGGGGACATGATATGGGATTCGGAATTATTGGAATGTGTGCCGGACGAATCGCGCAAGCCCCTGTGCGCAGAAAAACAGACCGCGGTTATGATCGATGACATTTGGGAATGCGTCAATCCCTTTCCGGACAAGGCCTGTGGCGGCAACATGGTGGCGCGATTGAATTACAGCACCCTGGAATGGGAATGCGTGGACGATCCCACCATCACGCCAGAGGTTAAAAAATGCACCGCCGCGGTCCAGGGCGCCGTCTATGGCCCCTTGGGCGCGACCCTGCGTATTCCGACGACATCGTGCACCGATTGCGAAAAAATGATCACCAATGCGGATACCTGTGTGTCGGCCTGTGTGCCCGATCCCGATAAATTATCCGACCCCCGGTGCTATGCGGGGGGCGCGCATCCCTGTGACGGCCCGAACCAGGCATTTTATTTCGGGTTTCCCAACCGGACCTATGTCACACGCGTGTCGGCCGTGGCGAATTACACGGTGCCCATCGACGCCGCCCATTCCCAGAATCGCCGGTTCAATTGCATGGATTGCGGCGCGCGCGGGATTGATGCGACGCGATCGCTGCCCCCCTATATCGTGGTGTGTAACCCCGGCGAACAATAAAAAACGCGCCCCATGCGGGGCGTGTTTTTTTTGGCGCGCGGCCGGTTTAATCCTGGGGCCGCGTGAACGCCCCGTTATCCAGCATTTCTTTGACCGCAAAATGCTTGATCTTGCGGGCGGATGTTTGGGGTAATTCCTCCTCGGTTATGGCAAAGTGCTTGACCCACTTGTACGGCGCAATCTTGACATTGGATGCCTTGATCAGCGCGGCCACACGCGCGGTGGACACACCTGGCGCCACCTGGAATACCGCATAGGGCACGACTTTCCCGGCGATGGTGTATTCAAACACCGCCGCGGCCAAGATTTCGTCGTTTTGCAGATACAGATCTTCCAATTCATCGGGATAAACATTTTTCCCCGAATCCAGAACAATGACCTGTTTCTGGCGTCCCTTGACCACCAGACGTCCGCGCCGATCCAGTTTCCCCAGATCCCCCGTCTTGAACCAGCCGTCTTCAAAGGCCGCGGCGTTGGCGGCATCGTTATCGATATAGCCGGGCATAATCATATCGCCACGCAGCCATATTTCCCCGACACCGTGTTTATCCGGATTGTGAATTTTCAATTCGTTGCCCGGCAACGGCCCCGCATAGTGCATTTTCCCGTTTGGCAACCGAAAGGCAAAGTTAAAATTCCCCGGCCCTGTCGATTCGGTCAGACCATAACAATCGCCCACCGCAAACCCCAGGCGTTCAAAGAACCGACGCACCGTGGGCTTTAACGTCGCGCCCGCCGACACCAACACGCGCGTGTTGCCGCCGAACAGATCATGGATCGGCTGGGTCGCCCGCCGCACAATACCGCCCAGCCCCACGGCCCGCAGCACATGCCGCATCGACACAATGACCCGCAGCGCGGTCCACGCATGCTTTTCCCGGGCCGCCACAATGATTTTTTTATAAAATGCCTCCCACACACGGGGGACGGCGGGGATCACCTCAGGATGATACTTTTTGAAATCGTCCAAGAATTCACGCGGATTTAATATCGGCTGTAACAACAGGGATCCGTGCAGCACCAATGGCGCCACAATATTGATCACCACCCCATAAATATGATACAGCGGCAAAAATCCATAGAACGTGTACCCCGGCCGAATCACCGGCTGATAAAACAACGCCCCCTGGGCCAGGGCCAAAATATTCTTGTGCGTCAGGCCCACCACCTTGGGGTTGCCGGTGGATCCGGACGTAAAGGACAACATGGCAACGTCATCGCGCGCCACATCCGCGGCACGAAAATCACGCACATCTTCGTCATCCACACTTTCGATATCCACCATTTGGGGCCCGCCGTCCACAAAATAATGTTTCTGCGCCAGGGCCAATTTGCACCCGGTGCGTTCCATCATGTTGCGGTGTTCGGCCGCCGACAATCCGGTATCCAGCATCAGGACGCGCGCGCCCTGGGACAAAATGGCGAAATACGATTTGATAAATTCAGGCGTATTGCCGGACAAAATCGCGACCACATCGCCCTTTTTAACATCAAATCGGCGCGCCAGCATGACCGCCCGCTGTTTGACCTTGGTCAGTAATTGCGCATAGGTTTCCCCCTGGCGGATAAAAAAGATACGATCTTTGTTCGCCAGACAGGCCCGTTGCAGCATGTCGTAGATATTTTTCATCATAAAAATGACCTTTGTTTTAGTTAGTGAGAATCTGGGTTCCATGTCCCCCATCCAGATATGATCAACATACCCCACCCCCTTGGGAAAAACAACCTATTTATACAATGTTGACAAATATAAAAAGACAAAATAAATTGACATTTTATATTTTTGTGTTATTTTTTACAAAAACAATCAGGATCACAACATGTACACAACCGTTAAAAAATATCAGTTTGGTGTCGAAGAAGAATTCCATATCAATACAGCCATTTTGGAAACACTGCGCGGTCTAAACAACAAAACCGCCACGGTCATCCACGCGTATCAGAAAACATTTTTGGTGGAATGCGATTTGGGGACACGGTACAAACTGGACGCGACACAATTGCTGTATCGAACACGGCAATTGGTCAACTTTGACCAATTCAAGGCGGGTGCCGCCCCCAAACCCATGTACGCCCCGAACGTATTTCTGCTGGATACCACAACCGGATTGTGGGATCAACGGTATCCCAAATATGAGGACGATTTGCTTGACCTTGCCATGGAAGGCCCCGGCAGGCACGACGAAGCGTGGTGCGTTGGTGATATGCTGGCCGACATAAACGACCCGGACGAATACGTCATCCGCGGTTATTGTCGCCCTGTTCCCGCGAACTATCCGCAACAGGGGTTGGCGGATATGTACATGTGGCCGGGCGACGATTATGATTCCGCCCAACGCAGATTTAATTCGGCGTTCCAGATATCTGCCATCCAGTGGCAGAATAAAAAAGCCAACACCCTGTAAAAAATCCCCCGTTCGGGGAGAACTTGACTGCGTTTTTAAGAACTTAAAGTCCCTTTGTCATTGCGAGCGTCGCGTGTCCATTGTGTGAACAATGGCGCGCGTCGCGTGGCAATCCAGTCAATAATAATGATATATGCTTTTTTTATTGACTGGATCGCCACGGGCACCGGCCCCGCTTCGCTCTGCCGCCGCCCTCGCGATGACGAGAGAGTATAAGAGTCAAGTTTAGAACACACCAGATCACAATGGATCCCCGCCTGCGCGGGGATGACGTTCTTAAGTTCTTAAAAACGGTGCAAAGTTCCCCTCTGCGGAGGGGTGGGCGGAAGCCCGGGGTGGTCTTGCTGGATCCCGGTGCTTTAAGTTCCCCTCTGGCAAGAGGGGTGGCCGCGTAGCGGACGGGGTGTCGGATTTGTGTTCGCGTACGCTCACGCTCTTATCACCTGGGGCCGGGTGATCCTTACAACTTATATAACTAAAAAAATCCCGCCGGGTGGCGGGATTTTTACGGCACCTCGTTCACAAAATCTTTGATCTTGCGGTAAATCCGGCGTTGGAAACGATACCGTTTTTCCAACGTTAAAAAGTGTATCATCCGATACCCCA
>JAAVBR010000017.1 GCA_014802705.1 bacterium
CCAGAATTTGTTTTATGTCGATCACAATGGATCCCGACCTGCGTCGGGATGACGATGCTTTATGGCGGGATTAAAAACGCTGTAAAGTTCCCCGCCTCGGGAGGGATGGTGCGGCATAGGGCCCCGCGCAAACATCCGTTCGTGCGGGGCACATACGTGTTTGATGTCCCATGTTACGGGTCGGAATAAATGGGGCCGTTACGCATTACTTTGTTTTTTTGGAAATCAGTAATGATATTTTATTTTGTTCAACATAGTTTGATACGTCTGTAAAATTCGGGTCATAGTTGTTTTTTGTGCGGCCATATTCCAACCACATGCCCGACCAAGATTTTTTCTTTTTCAATAATTCCTGGACATAGGCGTCGTGCATAATCGGATTCTGGTCTTGTTTGGTCAAATCAACCGAACCCGATTCGTCATATAGTTTACTTTGTATATCACATTCTAATTTATCGCAATTGTATGCAAATTTGGCCTCGGGTGTTTGGCGGGCATCAAATTCCAGAATCAATTTTTCTATTTCATCGCGTTTTATCAAATCTTTTAGAATATATTGAATGGCGTCGTGTCCCCGGGCGATTTTATCTTGGCGTGAAATATCCCATTGGGTTAAATCACCGATGACAATTTCTTCCATTTCATGCAGGGCCAACATCATGATAACTTTATAAATATCGATGGCATAGTTATATTGGCTCCACATCGCGATAGCCAATTGTTGAACGCCGAATATATGTTCGGCCACGCTTTCTAATCTTTCACGCTTGACATTCCATACTTTCCATCCGGTGCGAATAATGTCTTTTAATCCGGCACATAAAACGTAAAAATCAACAACCGTTTTCGCGGCTTGGGTCGCCTGATTCATTCTTGATACCCCTTTGTTTTGTTTGAAATATAGGACGATGGCTGGAGAAGTAAAGTATTTTTAACAATATACATAAAAAAACGCCCAATCGGGCGTTTTTAATTCATACAAAAGAACCTTAGGCGATTTTGGCGGCCTTTTTCGTCAGGCGCGAAATCTTGCGCGCGGCACGCTTTTTCGGCATGATTTTGCCGGCGGCCTTCATGATTTTGCTTTCCGCGCTGCGCACGGCGGCGGTCGCCGCGGCTTTGTCGCCGGATTCAATGGCCTTTAACGCCTTTTTGGTTTCCGTTTTAACCGCGCTGCGACGGGCGGTGTTGACGGCGTTTTTCTTGGCGGTTACCAAAATTCTTTTTTCAGATGACTTGTGATTTGCCACTTTATTTTCCTTTTATTTAGTCATGTTTTTTGTTATTTTATAGAAAAGAAACATAAAATCAAGGAAAAATAGACATGATTTACAATATTATCTGGATAATGGTTGTGGCCTATCTGTTGGGCAGTGTGCCGTTCGGGCTGCTGATTGCGCGTTGGGCCGGCAAGGGCGATATTCGCCAGGTCGGCAGCAAGAGTATCGGCGCCACCAACGTGATGCGGGTCGGCGGCCTGCGCCTGGCGGGGCTGACCTGGATCCTGGATATGGCCAAGGCGATCGCCGCCGTGTGTCTGGGGATGTATTTCGGGGGCACAGATTTGGGCGCCTGGTGCGGGGTCGCCGCGATTGTGGGACATTGCTATCCCATCTGGTTGCGCTTTCATGGGGGCAAGGGGATTTCGTCCTTGTTTGGCGTGGTGCTGGCGATCAGTCCGTTGACCTTTGTCTTTTCGGGGCTGGAATGGTTGGCGGTGTCGCTGGGGACCGGGTATTCATCCCTGGGGGCGATTGTGGTCTTTACGTTGTTACCGCTCTATGGCTTTGCCATGGGGGCGTCGGTCGGATGGGCGTTTGTGGTGATGGCCTTGATCTGTCTGTGGCGGCATCGGGAAAATATCCGGCGACTGATCACGGGGACCGAATCCAAAATCACCTGGCGTTGGAAAAAGTAATCCAAAACCGCGCGTTGCGCGGTTTTTTATTCTTTATTTTCGGGCCGATTTGTGGTATAATGACGGCATTGGATTTATGTAGGGGATAAACGCATGAAACGTTTTATGTCTGGGGTGATTTTATCGATGTTGGTCATGCCGGTCATGGCGGCCACGCCGGCGGGCGCCGGGCGTCGGTCCACCGCGTCCCAATGGATGGCGGCGCCGCGCACCGTGCCGACTGCGCCTGTGGCGGCCCCGGCGGCGGATATGGCGGATACCGCGGCGCGGGCCACGGCATCGGTCAATCAATTAAATGCCTGGTCTGGGGCGGCCGTTCCCCAACCGGTGGAATCCGTGTCCCAATCCGCCCCTGTTGTGGATCAGCGCGAGGCGGAACGCGCCGCGTGTCTGGCCAACAATATCGGCGTGGGTAACACGTTTGTCTGGGCATCCCGGTACAGCAATACGGCCAACTATGCCACCATGGTCGAAGATGTGGATAATCCCGCCAACAATGTGTGCTTTGTGCGCGTGGAATTAAAGTCTGATGATGCCAAGGTCAGTGTCAGCGATGTGCCGGCGGTTTATTACGAAATGGGGCGCACGATTACATGTGGCGAATGGGCGGACGGCGATAAAATCAAGGACCGCATTTTGGCGTCCAAGAAAAAGGCCCGTACATGGGGCACCGTGGCCGGGGCCGTGGGCGGCGCCGGAATTGGGGTCGGTGCCATGGAATTGTTCGGTAATCATGCCATCGGCGGCGCGGTGGAAGGGCAGGCGGACCTGCGCGGCGCGCGCCTGGTGCGGTCCAAGTTGTTAGAGCAGGGCATCGACAGCCGGGAAAGCAAAGAATATTTAAGCACCCTGCGGACATTGAAAGAGGCCTGTGAATCCGATGATTGGCGCGGCAACGAATCGCAAAAGCCCGAGGCCTGTAATGATTGGAATGATTATTTCGATCTGTTGAATTTAAAATAAGAAATGCCCCACGGGGCATTTTTTTAAGGGGGTGCCCATAATCTGTTGTTGTGGGGATGGGGAATATTTTCGTATAGTGGCATCATGTCGGATTTATTTCATAAATTATTATTGATACGGACGCCCGGAATCGGGCCGGCAAAATACGCCGATTTGATTCGGCGATTCGGATCCGTTTCGGCGGCCGCGGCATCCCTGTCGGATCCGACGGTGATGGATGCGGTGTCGCGCGAGATGGCCCGGGCCCAGCAATTAAACATTCATTATATATGTGATGATGATGACTTGTATCCGGCGGCCCTGCGGGCAATCAAAAATCATCCCCCTGTGATTACCGCGCGGGGAAATCTGGAAACATTGCGGCGGCCGGCGGTGTCTATTGTCGGCACGCGGCACGCGACGGCGGCGGGGATGGGATTCTTGGCCGACATGGCGTGCGGGTTTGCGTCGCGTGGGGTGGCGGTGGTGTCGGGTATGGCCATCGGGACGGATACGGCGGCGCATCGCGGGGCCCTGCGGGCGAATGGGGACGCGACAACCATTGCGGTCTTGGCCGGGGGGGTGGATTATATTTGGCCGATGGAAAACGAATCGCTGTATTGGGATATTGTGGCCCGCGGCGTGGTGATCAGTGAAATGCCCGTGGGATTCGTCCCCGTTGCCACCAATTTTGTTCAGCGCAATCGTTGGGTCGCGGGCATTGGGGATAAATTGATTCTGGGCGAGGCCGACCCCAAATCCGGCAGCATGACGACCGCCCGATTCGCCCTGGATTATGGTCGGCCGATTTTCGCGGTGCCGTCGCATCCGACGGATCCCCGGGCGTTGGGGCCCAATCAACTGATTCGTAATGGCCAGGCAACATTGTGCATGGGAATCGATGACTTTTTTGATGCGACCGTCCCAGTGGCGCCCGCGTCCCAAAAAAATGCACCATCGGAAAACAGTCTGTTGGATCGATTGGGAACGATTCCTTTGTCAGAATCTGTATTGGCAGAAATTGTCAAAAAAAGCGTTTCGGAAATCAAACGTGATTTAGTGGTCTTGGAATTGCAGGGTTTGGTTCGAAAAGTGGACGCCGGTTATGTCCGTGTGTGATTCTTTTCGTGTCTATACAATGTCTATACAATATGCAGAAAACCGGTCGAAATCCGAATCGGTGTCAAAAAATAAATCGTAAAAAATTATCCACAATTGGGTTGCAAATAGAAATTAATCTTATACGTTTACGGACGTATCCAAAACGATTGAGCAATCAGTCGAAACATCGCGAGAGGGAAGAAAAAGCAGTAGGGCGATGAACGATAAATTTTAGGAACGCATTAACGGCGGAAATAGAATTTAGCGTTTATGTGCAGGTGGTTTTTACACTCTCTGTGCGGGCAGGAAACTCTTTTAGGGAAGGAAAGGAGAAACGGCATGCAGGCAACGGCAACAAAAAGACAAACGAACGTGGATTCCATTCGGGCGGCGATCGCGGCAAAAATGGATTCCGCCAGTTTCGGGTCCTGGATTGCGCCGCTGAATTTTGACATTGATGCCGATACCCTGGTTTTGACCGCGCACAATCAATTTGCCGCCGATTTTATTCGCGGTGTGTACACCAATATCTTGTCGGATGCGGCCGCCGAATTTGGATTGAATATGCGTTTGGTGGTGCGGGGCGCGGCCGCGGTCGCTACCCCGTCGAACGATAATCGGGCGGTGACATTTACGCCGGCGCCCGCCCCGCATGCGGCGGCCACCGCGGTCGAATTTGATGCCTTTGTGGCGTCGGATGAAAACGCGTTTGTGTTGTCGGCGTGCAAAAAAATTGCGTCGGGTCCGGCGGCGTTTTCCCCGCTGTATATCTATGGCCCGGCGGGATGTGGCAAGACATTGTTGGCTGAATGCATTCGGTCGGCGTCGAATGGGCGCACCCTGATGATGACCGGCGGCCAATTTGTGTCGGAATTCGCCCGCAGTCTGCGCGAACACAGCGTCTTTGCGTTCAAAGATTTCTGCCGCAAATGTGATACCTTTATCCTGGATGATGTGCAGGCCTTGGCCGGCAAACGGGCCACCACCGAAGAATTCTTGCAATTGATCATGGATCTGCGCGCGGCGGGCAAGAACGTTGTCCTGACGGCGAACGCGGCGCCGGCGGCCTTGACGGGGCTGGATCGTCGGTTACAGGCGTTGTTGGCGTCGGGCCTGGTGGCGGATGTGGTGGCGCCGACCGCGCATGTGCGTCGCGTGATGTTGACGCGTGCCGGGGTGGATATGGAAACGGCGATGCAATTGACGGATCGGATTGCGGCGAACGGGCACCTGGTCGCGGGGGTCGCGACCAAGATGAAAACGTATGCCGAATTGATGGGCACGCGTGTGGATATGACAACGGCGACGCGTCTGTTGGCCGATACCCTGGAAAAATCCAAGACCCCGTTGGCGATGGTCAAAACCATGTGTGATAAAATGGGCGTGTCCTATGACGCGGTCTGTGGGGCGGGGCGGTCGCGCACCTTGGTCCGCGCGCGCCAGATTATGATGGCGGCGTTAAAGGCGGCGACGAAATTATCCCTGACGGAAATCGGGCGCCTGGTGGGGGATCGTGATCACGCGACGGTTCTGTATGCGATTGCCCAGGTGGAAAAATTAAAGGCGGCCGATTTGATGGTGGCGGCGGAAATTGATCAAATGATCGCCGTGTGCCGGTAAAAAAAATGCCCCAGCTGGGGCATTTTTTAGTGTTCAGTTTTCAGAGTTCAGATACCGACACCCCGCCACTTCGTGGCACCCCTCTTGCCAGAGGGGAACTGGGTGCGTTCTTTATTTCGCTCTTAAGCACTCTTGTCATTCCCGCGCAGGCGGGAATAGGGGCTCTTAACCCAAAGCACCGTTCTTTTAATTTTATAGACCCGCTCCCGCCTGCGTGGGAGTGACAAAATGTTCTTAAGTTTTTTATTTTAAAACTTTGTCCATCATAATGGATCCCGTCCTTCCACGGGATGACGACAGGC
>JAAVBR010000018.1 GCA_014802705.1 bacterium
AACCAATGCGGGAAAATGGGACTGCCCATCAAAGACACACCCATCAAAACAATCCCCGCCACGGCGGCAAATAAATAGCCTAAATTACCAATGGCATTTTGTTCGGTATATTTTTTGGCCCCGTATAGATAGGCCGCCAAGGGCTGGACCCCCAGGGATAATCCGGTCATAAACAATGATCCCAATGATTCCACCGCCCCAATAAATGTATAAACCGCCAATCCGTTTGTCCCACCATATCGCAACGATTGAAAATTATGCAAGAACAGCATCGCAATCACCGTCAATTGATTGCCAAAGGATGGAATCCCGTTCACAACAATATCGCGAACATTCTGGGGCCGCATGATAAACATATCCCGGCCATAGCGTAATTCGGTGTACCGGGTCGCAAAGTAAGTCAATTGTGCCATGGCCCCAATGGTCTGTGAAATAACCGTGGCGGTGGCGGCACCCGCCAATCCCATATCCAAGACAAAGATAAAGACATAATCCAAAATGATGTTCATCAACAACCCGATAACAATGAACATCATGGATAAAACCGGTCTGTTATCATTTCTGATGACCGACCCCAAACCACAGTTCAACATGGTGACCAAACATCCCAAAATCATAATCCGGGCGTATTCGGATGCCCCGGCCATTAAATCAGGCGTCGCCCCAAAAAGGTGTAAAATATCCGGCAAGAAATGCAGGCTTGGCCAAATCATGACGGCGGCACACACAACCTGAATCATCAGCATATTCCCAAATATCTGACGGGCACGCGCCATATCATGGCGCCCGCGTGATTGGGAAACAATAACCGCCGCACCGGTTCCCAACATATCCCCCAACGCCCAAAACATCATCACCAACGGGAATGTTATCGCCGCCGCCGCCAATCCCATGGGGCCACTGTATTGTCCGATAAAGATAGAATCAATAATGCTGTATGATCCGACAATCAACATGGCGATAATGGACGGAATGGTGTACGATAAAAACAGATGCAGATTCTTTTTCATTTGATTCTTTTCCCTATATTGCCTGGCACTTATACAAGATTAAATTTTTTATTTCAATGGATAAATTCCCAGATAAAAACAAAAAACGCCCCAGGTAAAACTGTTGCATCGGGCCATTGAACGCGTTATGGAAATTTCGTGTATTTAATTTGCGGCTACCACTCGATCGGGGATTTTCCGTGCGCCGCCAAATATTCGTTGGCCCGGGAAAAGTGATGATTACCGAAAAAGCCCCGATGCGCCGACAAGGGTGACGGGTGCACAGACTTTAAAATCAGATTCCGCGTGGGATCCACAAATTCCGCCTTGCGCTGCGCATAAGATCCCCACAGCATATAGACAATATTATCCCGCGCCGCCAAGGCCCGGATCGCGGCATCGGTAAATTGTTCCCAACCCCGCCCCGCGTGCGACGCCGCGGCATGCGCGCGCACCGTCAATGTCGCGTTCAACAACAAGACCCCCTGGCGCGCCCAGGATGTCAGTTCGCCGTGTGTGATGCTGGCCCGCCCCAGGTCACTTTCAATTTCCCGATAAATATTGACCAGTGACGGCGGCACGGGCGTTGGCGGCAACACGGAAAAGCAGAGGCCATGCGCCTGGCCCGGTTCATGATACGGATCTTGGCCGATGATCACCACTTTGACCTGGTCCAGCGGACACAGGTCAAAGGCGTTGAAAATATTTTTCGGGGCCGGATACACGGCGCGCCCCGACATATATTCCCCCCGCACAAAGTCGGTCAGTTTGATAAAATAATCTTTCTCAAATTCTGGGGCCAGCGCCGCTTTCCATGACGCTTCGATTTTGACATCCATCGGGAATATTCCTTTGATAAAAAAGGGGGGCGCCCTGCCCCCCCGGGACCTTAGACGTCCAGATTGGCGTCCAACGCGTTTTCAACGATGAAGTCACGGCGCGGTTCCACGACGTCGCCCATCAACATGGACACAACTTCGTCCGCCTTGGCGGCATCATCCACCTTGACCTGGAACAGGGAACGATGGTTCGGATCCATGGTCGTTTCCCACAACTGTTCGGCGTTCATTTCCCCCAAACCTTTGTACCGTTGGATCTTTAATCCGGTCTTGGCATATTCAAACGCCGTATCCAGCAGCGCCAGCGCCCCCCAAATCTTTTGGGATTTCGCCTTCACGCGCAGGGTCGCAGGTTTGGCAAATGTTTCCACCAATTCGTCGCGCCCATCCATCCGGTGCCATCCGCGAATTTCCGGACTGTTCAACTTTTCACGTGGCAAGAAATAACTTTCCGTCACGCTGCGCAGAGTCCGCGTGATGGTGATGCCCCCGTCATTGGCCGTGACCACCCAACCGCGTTCGAATTCCAATTCCTGGGCATCCAGCATCCGCGCCGTCGCCGCCATGGTGTCAACCGTTTCATTTTCAAACACACCGTTCAAGGCCAAGGCCTCTAAGAACCGCAGCGGCATCACGTAATGCAGGCCCTGCAACGTGTTGCGCATATTCAAAATCAACGACAACAGGCGTTTTAAATCCGCCCCGGAAATCTGGGCCCCATCGGCGGTTTCAATCATCCCGTCGGTGGCCAATTGATCCATCAGGTAATCGTCCATTTCGCGTTCGTTTTGCAGATAAATCTGCTGCTTGCCGCGCGTCACACCGTACAACGGGGGTTTGGCGACATAGATGTATCCGCGTTCAATCGCCTCTGGCATATGCCGATAAAAGAACGTCATCAGCAACGTTTGAATGTGTTGCCCGTCGACGTCCGCGTCGGTCATGATGATGATTTTATGATAACGCATTTTTTCGATATCAAAATCGTCTTTGCCAATGCCGGCGCCGATGGCAGAAATCAACGTTCCGATGGAATCGGATCCCAACATTTTATCAAAGCGCACGCGTTCGACATTCAAAATTTTCCCACGCAGGGGCAAAATCGCCTGAATCTTGCGGTCGCGGCCCTGTTTCGCGGTACCGCCGGCCGAGTCCCCTTCTACGATAAACAGTTCGCACTTTTCGGGATTGCGTTCCGAACAGCCTGCCAATTTCCCCGGAATCCCGCCCAATTCAGGACCGGATTTTTTGCGGGATAATTCGCGCGCACGGCGCGCCGCTTCGCGGGCCGCGGCGGCTTCGATAATCTTGTCCACGATGGCCTTGGCAATCGCCGGATTTTCATCCAAGAATTCGTACAGCATTTCCGACACGGTCGATTCCACAATCGGCCGCACCTCGGACGACACCAGTTTATCTTTGGTCTGGGATCCGAATTTGGGATCAGGGATCTTGACGCTGACGATGCTGGTCAGCCCTTCGCGGAAATCTTCACCCGAGAGTGAAACATCTTTTTTCGTCACCTTGTCCGCGATGTATTTGTTGATCGCGCGCGTCAACCCCGCCCGGAATCCCGCCAGGTGCGTTCCCCCGTCGCGGTTGGGAATATTGTTGGTAAAGCACAATGACGTTTCCGTATACGCCGTCGTCCATTGCAGAACGATTTCGATATAACTGTCGCCGACCTGCTTGATCATCTGGATGGGATCTTTGTTCAATAATTCCTTGGACCGATCCAGATACGTGGCAAACCCTTTCAGACCATCGACCGAATGAAATTCGCGTTCCTTTTTATCCCCACCGCGCAGGTCTTCAAAGATAATCCGCACGTTGGCATTCAAATAGGATTGTTCGCGCAGCCATGTTTCCAACGTATCAAAACTAAATTCCGTACCGGTAAAGGTATCCGGGGATGGTTTAAACGTCACCTCGGTCCCGTGTTCGATGCCGGATTTGTTTTCCGTGATTTTCAAATCAGACGTCGGCACCCCATCGGCAAAGGCCATGGTGGCCTCTTTATCGCCGCGCCAGACGCGCACCTCTAACCACGTGGACAGGGCATTCACCACCGACACCCCCACCCCGTGCAGACCGCCGGACACCTTGTACGCGCCGCCGCCTTCGTTATCAAATTTACCCCCGGCGTGCAATTCGCACATAATCAGTTCCAGCGCCGACCGCCCCGTTTCATGGTTGATGTCAAACGGCATCCCGCGGCCATTATCGCGAATGGTGGCCGACCCATCGGCATTTAACGACACATAGACCGTATCGGCGTATCCCGCCATCGCTTCGTCGATCGAGTTGTTGACCACTTCGTAAATCATGTGGTGCAGACCATCGCCCCCTTCGCCGACGTCCCCGATATACATCCCTGGGCGTTTTTTTACCGCCTCTAGCCCCTTTAAAACCTTGATCGAATCACCGGTGTATTCGTTATTGACTGCCATATACAATTCCTTTCTTTTTCACATGCAGACCATAGCAATTTGTGGTATAATTATCAAGGAAAAAGGACACAAATACCATGCCAGAAATAAACGCGAGAAACTTTACCCGGGCGGATTTTTTAAGCCCGACCCAGGTGGCCCAAAAATTGAATATGGACCCGAAAGTGGTCCGCAAAACCATGTTGGAACAATTTCGCAAGGGCACCAAAATCCTGACCGACAAAAGCCGCGGCCCGCAACCCATCATTTATAATATGAAGAGCATGCACCGGTCGCCCGAATCCGACCGATCGTCGCCCCTGCGGCTGCACCCGTTGGCACTGGAAAAATTCAAAGAAATTTTGACAAAGGGGTCATAAGATGAAGTTCAAATTACTCTATTTCGGGGATATTTTAATCAATCCGAAAAAGCGGGCCCAGCATATTTCCGATATCCGGATGCAGTTTCATCCGCAATTGAAAAAATTGGTTGAACACAGCCCCTGGAATAATTTAACCAAATACATGATGCCGGGCGCCACCAAAAGCCCCGTCAGCACCCGTCACGTGGGCGGTATTGATTGGAATCCGATTATTACGCCGAACCTGAAACTGATTGCGGAATTGGATATCCAAATGATGCATCCGGACGTCGTGGGCATGACCCGGGCCGATATTGACAACCGGATGAAGACGCTGTTTGACGGCCTGCGGGCGCCGCAAAATGAACACGAAATCGGTCAAAACACGCCGCGGGACATCGGGCCGATTTATACCCTGTTGGACGATGACCATTTGATTACCAAGGTTTCGATCAATACCAGCCATTTGTTATCAACCGATATGTTCTGTCCGGGCATTGCCCGTACGCCCGACACCATATTTATGTGGATCGACGTCAATGTCCGCGTGGTCGAAGGGACACTGGAAAACCTGCCCTTTATGGTGTAAAAAAATGCCGGTGTTTCCCGGCATTTTTTAATTATTTATAATAACAGGCACTGGTGTATGTGTACGTGCCGCCGGCGTCCGACCCGCCGGTCACAAAACAATCGCCCTGGCGGGTGGCGCCGGTCAAACTGGTGCCCGGGGACGGACATGTGGTGCACGTGATCCCATCACCCCACTTGCCCGCCGCGCATTCATTTTTAACACAGGTTGATACCGTGTATGTGTCATACCCATTATAATTGTCTATGGTCCGACAACATGGGATCGACCGGTTGGTTAAATCCCGAATGCTGACGTTTTGCTTGCTGTATCCGGCGGGGCAACTGGATCGGACGTCGATAATCGCCCCAACCTTGTTGGTGGTGGGATTCACCACGGCATAATGCCCCGACCCAACACCCGATTCCGGAAAATTGAGTTTTAATAAGACACTGTTCCTGCATAGACTATTCGTATCACCACTCGCAGCACACTGACATTGACTGCCATCACTGCTGGAACAATGGATCACTTCGCACCCGCTGCTGGGGGGTGTGGTGGTGTCACATGCACTCCATATAGCCGCATGGCCGTCGGTCATCCCCCAGAACATCAATCCGATAAAAATCCCGACAGACCCCCATTTCATGACGAAAATTCCCCCTTTTGCTGCGCATATAAACCACCGTTTGGATTAGGCATTTTTTCCGGTTTTAAATTGCCGGTTTCCTGCGTGTTTGTCCATTTGATTTTATGCCTAATCCAAACGGTGGTTTGGATTAGGCAT
>JAAVBR010000019.1 GCA_014802705.1 bacterium
GAGTCCCCCGCAGGGGGGAGGTGGTTAGAGCCTACGTATTCTAGGAACCGAACTCTCTAACCACCCCGTCACCTCCGGTGCCACCCCTCCAATGGAGGGGAACTGGTACCGTTCTTAATCTTGCCATAAAGCACCGTCATCCCGACGAAGGTCGGGATCCATTGTGATCTGTTGCATTCTAAACTTGGAAATAAAGAACGCACTCAGTTCCCCTCATGTCCAAGAGGGGTGCCACGAAGTGGCGGGGTGTCGGAAAACATGTTGCACGAAATGGCGCAATGTGGTATAATCCGTGGCGTTGGGCGATTTTATACTATGCCTAATCCAAAGGAACGTTTGGATTAGGCATAAAAGCGGAGGATAAAAAGTGCGGATTTCTGGGATTTTTATATTGGGAATTTTGTTGTATCCAAACGTTGGTTTGGCCGAAACGGTTGTGGAACATTCATCCAATTGTTTGTTGCCCTTGATCAGTGAAATGGATGATGATTTTTGTGAAATATACCAAAGCAGACTTTTCTTGTCTGATGGCTTCATAACAACCTATACCTGTCCGGATGGGTATAATTTAAATGCTGCCAAAAATCAATGTACGCGCGCCAATGGCACCAGCATCACGGGCAATGACACCAGTGGAAAATATACCATTACCTATGAATCCTGTGAACCGTGGGTGGAAACCAAGGGTTGCATAACACGCTGGTGTTCGGAAGCAGAGTGGTCGACTTGTGAGGATCTTAGAGAACTCTGTGGTATTATGCTATAAAAAAATCCCCCATTCGGGGGATTTTTTAACGACACCATTCCCATTTGCCGTTCACCAATCGGGCGATGGGTTGGGGCGTGCGCTGGGGGGCGCAATTGCCGCCACAGCCGCCGCCACAGGTTTGTTCATTGCATCCCTGGTCGGCACAACGGTCATAGCCCTGGGTACACGCCTGGGAGGCATAGCCCCGGGATTGGGGATAGGCCTGGGCGGGGGCATTGACATTGGCCTGATTATATTCGGTCGCAATATATTGATCATAGGCCTGGGTATAACCGGCGTTATTTTGGGGCCGGGCATAGGCCGGATAATTTTGCCGGATGGTTTGGTTGGCCGCCTGGATGGCCTCGTTGGCGATTTGCTGCTTGGCCATGTGGACACAGTTTTCGACGTATTCGTTCAGTTCCGGCGACACATATTCATCAATCGGCAAAAACGCGAAAATGCGATGGTTGCCGCCCGCGCCCGGCAAGACGAACAGTTTGCCGGTCTTTTCCAAAACGGTTTGCTGGGTTTCCAGATCATCGATATACGCCACCTCGCGATTATGGAAATTGTCGGTATCCAGGCGCAGGGCACGTCTTTCGCGCCGCTGGGTCAGGTCTTGATAGCCATAGTAGCCCAAGGCCGCCAGCATGATCATGAATAAAATATCTTTGGCCTTTTCGGCCCCGGTTTTCTCGCTCCAACTTGACATTATTGTCCCCTTTGGTTGTTGTTTGCTGATCGAAATATAGGACTAAAAAATATGATTGTCAAGAATATTTTAAAATTTTTATTGACAAAATATAAAAATGTAATATATTTGTCATGTTCAATAATTGTAAACCAAGGACGAGAGTCATGTGTATTGATTTTAAGAAAGTTCTGTTGGCCCTGGGGATTACGACGGCGGCCCTGTTGATGTCGGATGTGGCGATGGGGCAATTAAAGACTGCGTCGCAATTAAAGCGGGGGGATAACCGTGACGCCCGCGCCATGCAACGGGACGATAATCTGATGAATTCGTTGCAGTTGACCGGTATGGCCGACCGCAGCAAGATTGATACCACCGGATTTGGGCATAATCCGGCCGAATTCGAATGGGTTTGCTGGCGCTTTCGGGGCATCAGCCTGGGGTCTGAATTGACCGAAGGGAACTGTGAACGCATCGTCAATTATTTGATTCAAGACACGGTGACCTATAAAATGCTGATCGAAGAAAGCATTGTGGCCAATGAATTCATCTGGCGTGAACGATTGAAAACAGGTGACCGGGTTCAGGTGTTGAGTTTCAAAGACATGTTGCCGGGTACCGTCAGATGGGACCCCAATCATTACGGCCAGAATGCGTTCGAGGTCCTTATTACCGACGCCAATCGCAATGAAATTGCGCATGAATTGGCGGACGATTTACGCTATACGGGCATCGGACCGGTCAAAGATGCCTGGTACCCCAGTGAAATTGTTCAACGGAAATTGAACAAGGATTGCAAAATGAAGGGCGAATACATGTTCAAAATCTTTGCCATGGCCGCCAGACGCCTGCAAATCAAACTGCATGCGTTGGATTTATTGGCCAAGCAACGTGGCGTTATGGAAAACGGGTATGATTCACCGGAAAACTTTGAACGCTAAACCCAACCAACAATCCCGGGGCAGCCCGGGATTTTTTGGCCCGCCACCACGGCGGGCTTTATTTTTTAAATTCATAGATAAACAGGCGATGCGGCACCCGAAAACCATGGTTGCCGTATCGGGTGTATCCGTGGCCCACATCCACCACCCGTACGGGGGTGCGGTTTGTTACCGGAATATCCATGGTTATCAGGACACGAAACTTGTCCCCGTATGCGGCCACTTGGTCATGGGCGTTTGGCCCCAGATAGGTTACCGCCACGTCCACCGGCGCACACCGGGCCAGGTATTTAAACGCGTCCACCCAATGGGTGCGGCACCGCCCCCGGCAAAACAAATCGCCCACCCGCGATATCAGGGCCGATACCGGCATGTTTTCCAGGGCATCCACATGCATATTGCACCGGCGCGCGATTTTTCGGGCCAAGCCCCCGTACCCCGATCCGATTTCCACGGCCGTCCGCAAATCCGGATAATGGGTTTGAATTTCCCGAATGACGGCGCGGCGCAGGTGCCGGATACTGGGCACCATGGGATAACAGCGGCGCCGGACACTGATGATATATTCCAGGCCATAGACATAGATATACACAATCGCCGCCCCCAGACCAATCACCAGTGCATAAATTCCGATTGATGTCATCATGTCTTATTTCCCATGGGCGTCGTCGGTATGCATCACCGCGGGCAGTGTGCGCGGTTTTTCCGTTATGGCATCCATCATTTCCTGGGCCCGGATGGCCCCGATATAAAACCGCAGGGATTGACAATGGCGCGCCGTGGCGTCGGCAAACTTTTTGGTGTCGGTGGCGCTGGTGGTGATCGGCGAAAACCGCATCACGTCCCGCGCGATGGTCGCGAGCAGGCGAAAAACCTCGGCCTTGTTTTTATCAAAATTCCATGTTAAATCGGGATTGGTTGTGCGCGGCAAATGATTGACATAATTCCACAGATCGCCCAGGGATAACGTCGGATGATACATAATGGCCAGTTTGGGACGATATCCGGCCAATTCAAAATCAATAATCGACACGCGCCCCGTTTCCGGATCCATGATGATATTCCCCGGGTGCAGGTCATTGTGTGAAAAGACCATTTCTTGGGCCTCGGGCAAATTGTCCAAAAAGGCGTGTGCCGCCACAATGGTCTGGATATCGGCATCACTGACCACGCCGTCCAGTTTCTTGGTCAAATGCCGGGATACGTCCACGCTGCCGTTGCCCCACATGGGGAACAGGTGACTGTCGGGATTCCGCAGCTGGGTGGGATGCATTTCGGACATATCGTTGATTAAATTGCCCACGGCGCGGATCAATTCGGGACGGTGCTGTTCCATAATGGCCGGGTCGATTTCACGCAACACGGTGCCCGGGGCGAATTCTTCGCGTACCTTGCCATGCGCGACAAAGGTTTTCGGCACGTCATAGGCCGGATTGCCGATGGCACGGACCTGGTCGGATATGTCGTGGGCGCGTTCTTGGTTGGCCCACCAGCGGTCGGGATGGTCGCGGTCCGTCCCATTGGGGTTGATCGTCTTTTCCACCATATCGCGTCCCGACAGGGTGGGGCGCCGTTGCACACTGGTGCCGTGACCCGATTTTGAACTTTCGGGAACACTCATGTCGCCCATGCGCACAAAGGTTGTCGTTGTATCTGCCATGTGAATTATGCCCCGGTCGTGTTATCCCCAATGGCGCGGGTAAATGTGGCCTCGTCCCAAATGGTGACGCCCAGGGCCGCCGCCTTGGTCAATTTGCTGCCCGCCTCGGCCCCGGCGATGACAATGTCGGTCTTGGCCGATACGCTGGATTGTACCCGGGCCCCCATGCGTTCCAAAATATCTGTCGCCGCGTCGCGCGTGTACCCCGCCAATGTCCCGGTCAAGACCACCCGTTTGCCGACCAAGGGACCGTCTGCCACCGGGGCGACCACCGTCGCGTCGCGCACCGTAATCTGGGTCAATAAATCGTCCAGGGCCTGCGCGTTATGCGCGTCCGCAAAGAACGATACAATTTCATCCGCCATAACGTCGCCGATGCCGTCCACCTGGACCAGGCGCGTGGGTGTGGCCATGCGCACCGCGTCCAGTGTCCCGAACGCCCGCGCCAGGATTTTGGACGTGACCTCGCCGACCTCTGGTATCCCCAGGGCGTACAGCAGACGGTGCAATTCCATATCGCGCGCCCGATTGATGGCCGCGTCCAGGTTGGCCACCGATTTATCGCCAAACCCATCCATCCGCCGGATGTCATCCCCGTGCGCGGCAATCAGGCGGAATATATCCGCCGGTGTCCGAATCCAACCGCGATCAACAAAGATTTCCAATTGGCGCGTCCCCAGGCCCTCGATATCAAAGCCCTTGCGCGAAACAAAGTGTTCCAATTCGCCGATGCGCTGGGCCGGGCACCCCAGGGTGTTGACGCAGCGGCGGGCCACCATGCCGGCGTCGCGCACCACCGCCGCGCCACAGACGGGACAGACATCGGGGAATTCAAAGGCGGCGGCCCCATCCGCGTGGTCGGCCACACCCACAATCTGGGGGATGACGTCGCCCGCCCGCTGAACGATGACGCGGTCACCCACATGCACCCCCAGGCGTTCGATTTCGTCCGCGTTATGCAGTGTCGCGCGCGACACCACCACGCCGCCGATATTGATCGGTTCCAATTCCGCCACCGGGGTCAAAACGCCGGTGCGCCCCACCTGGATCGTGATGGCGTTTAATGTTGTGATGGCGCGCGCGGCGGGGAATTTATAGGCCACCTCCCACCGGGGGCTGTTGGCGCGTGCCCCCATTTTTTCTTGGGTGGCGACATCGTTGACCTTGATGACCAGGCCGTCGATATCAAACGGAATGTCGGCGCGATGCATCATAATGTCGTTGTACGTGTCCTGGATGCCGGCCATACTGTCCACCCGCCGCGCCCATGGGGCTGTTGTTTTAAAGCCCCACGACGCCAGGCGATCGAAATATTCACTCTGGGTCGCCCAGGTTCGTTCCGACAAATCGCCATAGGTATACGCAAACGCCGACAGGCGCCGCGTCGCCGTGATGGCCGGGTTTAATTGGCGCAATGATCCCGCCGCCGCGTTGCGCGGATTGGCAAAGACTTTGTCCCCGTGGGCCGCCGCGTCGGCATTCAGGGCCAGGAAATCGTCCCGTAACATATAGACTTCGCCACGTACCTCAACCACGTCGGGATAATCGCCGGTCAGTTGTTTGGGAATATCGGGAATTGTCATCAGGTTGGCCGTGATGTCTTCGCCCAAAACCCCGCTGCCCCGCGTCAGGCCCCGCACCAGGCGTCCGTTTTCATACCGCGCGGCGTACGACACACCGTCCACCTTTAATTCAATAAACAGGTCCTGGTTGCTTAGTTTATTAAACCAATTGGCGACATCCGCTTCGTTAAAAACATCCGAAATCGACAGCATGGGGACCGTGTGCGGATACGATTTAAACTTTTCCGATACGGCCGCGCCCACATGGGTGGACGCCCCGTTTTTGGCCAGGGTGGGATATTCCGCCTCGATCGCCAGGGCGCGGTGTTTCGCCGCGTCGTACGTCGCGTCGTCCACCATGGGCGCGTCATTTTGGTGATAGGCCACATCCCATTCGGCCAATTTTTTCAACAAATCGGCGTGTTCCGCCTGGATAAATAAATCGGGTATTTTGCTCATACC